>CAVEIP010000075.1:603-10372 GCA_963615935.1 [Ruminococcus] lactaris
ACATATACCCGCCCACTCGCCGACATCCGTGTGGGCATCCTCACCATCCGCGAGAAGTGGCAGCGTCACTTCCCCGACGCAAGCATCTCCATACTCACCCGCCCCTACCTGTCGAAGAAATATCCGACTCGCGAGGCTGAATGTCAACTGTTCATCGCAGGACATATTTTCCCGAACAAGGAATTGGCTGAGACAATTGCAAATCTGCAGATTGGCGAGGCGTTGAAGGCGGGAGACGAACTGATAGCCTATTGCGGCACAAAGGATGCGTTCGAGAGCGAGAAGTTCGTTAAGGTGATTGCCTACAATGGCGAAATCGACGGCATACATCTGTTATACGACATCTTCCAGAAAAACGACGCGCAGTTAAAGAGCGACTTCCGTATGATTACGGCGGGGCGCCAGTCGAAGCCAGTGTCGGAGTCTTGCACGGTTATCGGTCCGCGCATGCTCGACGACGGACTGCCAACCATCTTCATCGAGGAGGGCGCGAGCGTGGAGGCCGCAATCCTCAACACCACCGCCGGGCCTATATATATAGGAAAAGATGCCACAGTGATGGAAGGCAGTTGCATCCGTGCTCCTTTCGCTGCCTGCGAACACGCCCAGGTAAACATGGGCACGAAAATCTACGGCGCCACAACGCTGGGCCCGTTCTGCAAGGTAGGCGGTGAACTGAACAATGTGGTGATGCTTGGCTACAGCAACAAGGCTCACGACGGATTTCTCGGCAATGCTGTGATTGGTGAATGGTGCAACATAGGCGCCGGAACAAACGCATCAAACTTAAAGAATGACTATACAGAAATCAAACTTTGGAACTACCGCACGCACCGCTTCATGCGCACGGGTCTACAGTTCTGCGGCTTGATTATGGGCGACCACTCGAAGGCGGGCATCAACTGCATGTTCAACACAGCAACGGTGGTTGGCGTAGGCGTCAACATCCACGGCGCCGGTTTCCCGCGCAACTTCGTGGCTTCGTTCCTCGAGGGCAGTGTGGCTGGCTATTCGGATGTGTCAGTCAACAAATTCTTCGACACGGCAAAACGTATGATGTCGCGCCGCGGCAAGGAACTGGGCGACGAGGACAAGGAGATATTCGAATCAATCTACAACATCGCCGACAACTACAAGTAGACAGTTATTTCAGAGGCTGGGTAAATGCTGGAAGTTCGGCGGGCTCGCCTGCCTGGTCGGGATAAACGAGGATGGCGCTGCAGTTATTGAAGTACTGCCCTACGATCTCGGGCAACTGCTGGAAGTCGGGATGATACGACACTCCGCCAGGGCGCGATGCCACAACAACGAGCAGATGGTCGTAGTTGACGGATGCCGACAGCAGAAGCAAGTCGGACATTGAGTCGAGCGACTCGTAGCGCACTTTGTCTTCATATCCCATGCGGCGCACCAAGAGACTAAGGAACGGATGTGTCTGCGGATTGGCGTAGAACACAATTTGGCATCCGAGCGTGCGGCCCACCTTTATTATATGTCCCACCCATTTCGAGAAGCCCGGCTCATACTGCGCCTTCAGCGGCACTGCCACAATGATGCGGCGGAGGGTGTTAAACGGCATGAGCATTCTCACAAACACGACCTCGCGATGGAGCCTATTCAAGAACTCATCCATATATGGACCTTCGAAAGTGTCGGCAGGGATAAGACGGCGGTGCATACCTAAGATTACGGTTGTGGACTCTTGCTCCTTTGCGGTATGCACCACTCCTGTTGCCACGTTGGCGCTATAGCGGCTCACCGTTTTGAGCATCAGTCCAGCACCCATAGCCGTTTGTGCTGCATTCTGCAGAAGTCGTTTGCCACTTTGGGCACTGCGGGCGGTGTTGCGGTTATCGCTATCGGTCACCACATTGAGCGCAACCACATTATCTTTCGTCTTATTGTCGCGCATCAGAACCGACAGCCCAACAAGACTTTCGAGGGTCGAGGCATTAGCCACACTAACAAGTATACGCTCGCCTTCGGTCTCCTCTGGCTCCGACGATTCCATCTCGCTCAGCGCCATCTTGCGGGCGGCGCGCTCGGTAACGATACTGCTGACGATACAGGTGACCAATATCAGAGCAATAGCGCCGTTGAGCACTTCATCGTTAAGCAGATGGCTGCCGTCGGGGAGGATTATGCTGTAGCCCACAAGCGCGACGGCGAGGGTTGCCGCAGCGCGCGAGGTCGACAGTCCGTACATCAGGCTGCGTTCGGTCTTGGTCATCCTACAGAGTTTCTGCGTGAGCCATGCTGTAATCCATTTGGTCACGATAGCCATCACAACCATCACCGCAAGGAGTTCGATGGCGGTCCATCCGCCGAAAAACACGCGGAGGTTTATCATCATGCCCACACCAATAAGGAAGAACGGAATAAACAGTGCATTGCCCACAAATTCGAGGTTATGCATCAGCGTCGACACACTCGGCACAAGACGGTTGAGCACCAGCCCGGCGAGGAATGCACCAAGGATACCTTCCATACCCACTATTTTCATCAGCGCGGCGCTGAGGAACATCATGCCAAGCACAAAGATGTACTGCAGCACGGCATTACTGTAGCGGCGGAAGAACCAGCGACCTATGCGAGGGAACGTAACGATAACAAAGACGGTTAGCAGAGCCACCTTCACCACAAGCCACAACCACTCAAGGCCGCCGCTGTCGGGGTCTTTATATAGACCGCCGAGGATGGCGAGGAGGAAGAGCGTAAGGCAGTCGGTCACGGCAGTTGCTCCCACACTCACGCTCACACTGCGCTGACGAGCCACACCGTAGCGGCTCACTATCGGATAACTTACCAATGTGTGACTCGCATACATGCTGGCTATCAGCAGCGCAGGCACCACAGAATAGCCAAGCAAAGCCTGGTTGGCGACAAAGCCAAGCGCCATTGGCACGATAAATCCAAGCAGACCAAACACCACCGCCTTTCCGCGGTTTTGCTTGAAGTCGTTCATATCCATCTCCATACCGGCGAGAAACATGATATAGAGCAGACCCACGTTGCCAAAAAGCGTAAAACTGCTGTCGCGAACCACAATGTTCAATCCATGTTCACCGATAACCACACCGGCGAGAATCATGCCGATGATGTGGGGTATGCGAAGTTTACCAAAGACGATGGGCGCAAAAAGGATTATTCCCAACACGATGAAGAAAATCCATGTGGGGTCCTGTACGGGAAAATATCCCGATATGTCGCGCATCCATTCCATCATAATGTATAGCAAAATTAATCAATTTCTATTACAATTATTATCCGTCTTATATAAAAAAGTTATAAATTTGCGCTCTGTTAATATATAAGACGTATGAAAATAGCGATTGTTGGTGCCAGCGGTGCCGTTGGCCAAGAGTTTTTGCGAGTGCTCGACGAGCAGAATTTCCCTATCGACGACCTTCTTCTTTTCGGGTCGAAACGTAGTGCCGGACGAAAATACGCTTTCCGCGGCAAGGAATACACCGTGCGTGAACTTTGTCACAACGACGATTTCAAGGGTGTGGACATTGCCTTTACATCGGCAGGAGCAGGCACATCGAAGGAGTTTGCAGAAACCATCACTAAGTTTGGCGCCATTATGATCGACAACTCATCTGCTTTCCGCATGGACAGCGATGTACCTTTGGTTGTACCGGAGGTCAACGGTAACGATGCTTTCAATGCGCCACGCAACATCATTGCCAACCCGAACTGCACTACCATCCAAATGGTAGTGGCACTGAAGCCAATCAACGACCTCTCCCCCATCAGCCGCGTACACGTGGCAACTTACCAGGCCGCCAGCGGTGCTGGTGCCGCCGCTATGGACGAATTGGTAAAGCAATACTCTGACCTCGCTGCCGGCAAAGAGCCCACAGTGGAGAAATTCGCCTATCAGTTGGCCTACAATGTGATTCCGCACATCGACGTGTTCCAGGACAACGGCTACACCAAGGAAGAGATGAAGATGTACAACGAGACAAAGAAAATTATGCATGCGCCTAAACTCGACGTCAGCGCAATGTGCGTGCGCGTGCCAGTGATGCGTGCCCACAGCGAAGCCATCTGGGTGGAGACTGAGCGCCCCGTCAGCGTTGAGGAGGCGCGCAAGGCTTTCGGTAGCGCCGAGGGTCTTGTGGTGGTCGACAACCCCGCCGAGAAGGAATATCCTATGCCGTTGTTCACAGCAGGCAAAGATCCTGTCTACGTTGGCCGTATCCGTCAAGATCTCACCAACCCGAAGGGCTTGAGTTTCTGGATTGTCGGCGACCAAATCAAAAAGGGCGCGGCTCTTAACGCCGTACAGATTGCACAGTACATGCTCGCCCACAAAAAATAGCGAGCGAACTTATTCAAAAATACCAGCGGGGGACGGCTTCAACCATCCCCCGCTTTTCTTTATCCACAATTATACCCGAAATAGTATAATTTATTCCTATATTTTACACTTTACACCCGTTAGGGTATAAATACAAATCAATAAGGCTTTGCAACACATTTATTTTGAATTACTGAAAAAATTCCTTAAAAAACTTGTAATTCAAAAAATTATAGTAATTTTGCCATGATGAAATCGGTTTGCGCTCTGCGGAGCGTGATTAAAAGGGAATGCCGTGCAAATCGGCGACAGTACCCGCTGCTGTGATTCTCGCCGAACCCAGACATCATGCCACTGTGAGGAGCCATGCCTCACGGGAAGGCCGTCTGAGGGGAGAGATAAGTCAGAAGACCTGCCTGTTTCAAGAAAGAAAGTATCGGTGCCTTCGGGAGTTAGGGCAACGCACAAAGACTGACGCACAAAGCACTCGTTGCGCCCGCTCTTTTCGTATACCAGTCCCCCATCTGCCCATATTGTAGGCATTCGTGACCTTTCTTTCACAACGAGAAAGAAACTATTTTTATTAACTTATTTAATCACACGAATGCTTATGAAACGTATTTCAACCCTGTTGGTTACGTTGGCTCTTCTGCTCATTGGCACGAACAGGGCATGGTCGGCAACGATCACGATGCCTTATTCCTACAATGCCACGACAAATGCCGAAGTAACCGTAACAGAGAAATCTACGCTAACCTATCCTGGAAGCTATTGGGGTGAGGACGAAATGGAGAAACCTGTTTCCGTTCACCTCGTTCCAGCGGCAGGCTCCGTAATTCGCGTCACGTGTACCCAATATTATGGTTTCGGGAGCAGTTCCGAACTTAAGGTGTACAACGGCGCAACGACAATCAGCGGCTACTCGTTGCCTTCTGGCGACATGGGCACGGTTGCCGTAAACAAGGTGTTTGAGTCGACGGCTTCCGACGGCTCCCTCACTGTAGCAGTCTACAACGAAGACGACGCTGTAAAGTACGCCTTCGACGTGGAACTCGTTTCCAACGCCGACATGGCCTACAGCACTACCTCTGAGGCTGCTCTTGGCAAAACGACTGCGACTCTCGGCGCAGGCAAGCAGGCTCTGATGGGCATCAACGTCCAAACTGAAGGGGCAAGCAACCCACTCAACATGACTCAGTTGGCGTTTAGTCTCGCCAACACCGCCGATGCTTCAATGCTGTCCAATCTGCAGATTTACAGCACCAAAGACGTTGCCTCGTTCGACATGTCGAAAGCATCGCTCTTCGGCGTACCAACAACATCGGGCACTACAGTTACTGCCGTTGGCTCACAAGCACTTGCAAACGGCAACAACTATTTCTGGCTTGTAGGCGAAATCACTCCAAGCGCCACTCTCGGCACTGAGATTAATGCTGAATGCACATCCGTAAAAATCGGTGATGAGGAGAAACTCTCCGAAGCCATCAGCGGCACCACAATCACTGTAGGCAACGAACTCCTGATGACTACAGCCGGAACCTACAACGTAGGTCCGTCGGGCTTCCAATTCTACGACGACGGCGGCAAGGACAACAAGATTTCCTCGAAATTCGAGGGCTCTGTTACGTTCAAGCCAACAACAGCCGGCAAAGTGGTGCAAATCAACTTCACCAAAGTCGGTCTTTACGAATCGGCATACGGAAGTGATTCCTATAACGACAAATTGAAGGTGTACAACGGCTCAAGCGTTGACGCCGACAACCTCAACGCACAGGTCTACAACAACCAGCCTGTAATTCTCCGCTCTTCAGCCGCCGACGGCTCTCTCACCGTTTGGCTGAAATCAGTGACTGGCGACTACTACCGCGGCGCTGGCTTTGAAGCCACCGTCAGCGAGTACGTGCCTGCTCCTATGACCGTTACATCAGTCGAGACTCAGCAAGTTACAGACCAGACAAGCGCTGCCGGCTCTACCGACCAGCCTATCCTTGCAGTAGTCGTAAAGACTGAAAACACTCAGGCCATCAATGCCACAAAGTTGACCTTCAACACTGAGGGTACAACCGACATCACCCACCTGTCGAAAGCAAAGGTCTACTACACTGCAAAATCGTCTACTTTCGCCACTACCAACCTTCTCGCCACAGTTACTCCTGCGGCTGAATTCTCGGTCGACATCAATCAGGAACTCGTGGAAGGCGACAACTATTTCTGGCTTGCCTACGACCTCGACCCACGCGCTCAAACGGGCGAAATTCTCGATGCCGGTTGCAACCAGGTAACAGTTGGCGGAAGCACATACACTCCGACTACAGTAAACCCTGACGGCAACAGTTCGGTGGAAAACATCATCAAGTCGAACGTAGGTACGGTTGAAAAGACCATCTATGGCACTTGGACTTTCACCAACACGCCTAACCCTTATTCCTACAATGGCTACGAGCCTGTACAGGGTGACCAGATTACGACATTCGTTCCAGGCAACGACAACACCATCATCGAACTCGACATCCAGTCGTTTGCGCTCTACTACGCAACTTCGTCCTACTATCCACAGGCGAAGTTCCAAGTATACAGCGGCAAAGGCACTACCGGCGAACTTCTATGGGCGCTCACCTCTGCCGACGACAAGGACAAAGGCCCAGGCCGAGTGCTCCGCTCTAAAAGCACCGACGGCGCATTGACTGTTGTATTCAACGCCAACACCACGACATCTGGCTACACAGCCAAAGGTTGGACTGCCGAAGTGCGCGAATACGTGCAGCGTGCAATGGAAGTGAACAAGGTTGTTGCCACTCAGGCAAGCACCGAGGTAATCAACCAGGGCGCACAAAACCAGGAAATCCTCGGCATCGACATCCAAACTGGCGGTAACCTCAGCGCGGTTGTGCTCAACGGCATTACTTTCGACATGAAGGGCTGCCAGGCAAACGTGTCGAAACTCCACGTCTACTCTACAGGCGCAAGCAGCACAATGGCGAAAGAAACATCAATCGCCGACCTCGACATCAACGCAGAAACTGCAGAAGCAACAGTAACCTTCGCGCGTCCTATCGAACTCGCTGAAGACCACAACTACTTCTGGCTCACTTTCGACCTCTCTGAAGATGCAACTATCGACGCAGCAATCGATGCTGCTGTGAAGTCAATCACCACAACAGCCAAGACTATCACTGTCGACGCTGCCGACGGCGACCCTGAAGGCTCACGCACTGTCAAGAACACCTACAACCTCCAGGCTGGTGACAACGGCGAAATCGTTGTTGGCGACTCTGCCCTGATGTTCTACGACAACGGCGGTGCCGACGGTCAGACTCCGAAGAACTTCGAAGGCCAAATCACCTTCCGCCCGAAGGACGAAGGCAAAGTTGTAAAACTCACGTTCAACAACTTCAAGATTTCAGCCAACGACAACTTCAGCATCTACTACGGTGGCGAAAAGAAGACCACTGCCGACAAAAAACTGAGCAGCAAGCCTGATGCTTCTATCATCTCGCTCTCCGACGACGGCAAACTCACAGTCTACTTCAAATCGCCAAGTTATTCTTACGCAAGCGACGGTTGGGAAATCGAGGCAACTCAATATGAAATCCAGCCTCTCAGCGTTGGCAACGTAGCGGCTGAAAGCGTGGCTGCCGAGCAATCGCTCCGCGGCGCAAAGGACGTGGCTATGCTCCGTCTTGGCGTGACTGTGGCTGGCGATAAGGGCGAACTCAACTTCTCTAAGTTTGCTGTTTCTGCCGAAAACTCCGCTACCAGCGTAATCAACGCAGCTAAGGTATATGTTACCACGACTGCCGACTTCAGCACTAACAACCTGCTTGGCACTGCCACTGAGGCTCCTTACGATGTCACTACCGACTACACCGTAACTGCTCCTGGCACATACTACTTCTGGGTTGCCTACGACTTCAATGCCGAGGCCAACGCAGGCGACGCTGCTGAAGCAAAGGTCACCTCAATCACTGCCGGCGGCGCTGACTTTGCGGAGGGCACTGTCACTGCAACCACAGCGATGAAGGCTGGCAAGAAAGGCACCTACACCGTTGGCGAAGGTGGCGACTACGCAAAGATTCAAGATGCTATCGACGACATTGCTACAGGTATCGAAGGTCCGGTTGTTATCAACATCAAGAATGGTGAATACAACGAGAAGATCAACATCCCCGAGATCAACGGAGCATCTGATGTCAACCCTGTAACCATCCAGTCGGAAAGCGGCGACTACAGCGATGTAACAATCTATCACAACAGTTATACCGACCCTGGCTACAACAACGACAAATATGGTGTGGTTACGTTCAACGGCGCTGACTACGTTACTCTCCGTGGCGTAACAGTGACTTCAACCGACAAGACGTTCCCTGCACTCATCTATATGATTAATGTCAGCCAGCACGACACTGTCGATGCCTGCCATCTTTTGATGGACCGCGTCGAAACTTCATCGACTGGCGAGCAAATTGTACTTCTCCGTCAGTTGGCGAAGGACGTTGAAAACGGCAACAACGACTACTTCACACTCTCCAACTCTCTCATCGAGGGTGGTTACCGTGGCGCAATCGTTGGCGGCACATCCTATGTGGCTCTCACCAAACAGGTGGGCACAGTCGTTGAAGGCAACACCTTCCGCAACAATGCCGCTTCTGCTCTCTCTGCCTACAGCGGTGACAACGACATGACCATCAGCGGCAACGTGATTGAGAACACCACAACTACTCTCTCTCGCGGATTCAACGGTATGGATCTCCAGTTCGGCAACGGCTGGACAGTGGCTGGCAACAGCATCCATCTCGACCTTGGCATAGAGGCTTTGGGTATCTACGTGCGCAAGGGCGTTTCTGAGGCCGACAGCCGTTCACGCATCGTCAACAACGAAATCAGTGTGAACAGCAGCGAAACCACTTCTGCGGCGCTCAAGATCAATGGCAAAACTACTTATGTCGACATTGCCTACAACACTCTCGTAGTTGGCGGAGCCGCTTCAAATGTGGCTTGCTACCTCAACGACGAGATGGTTGATTTCAACGTTTGCAACAACATTATCCTTGCTCGCGACGGTGGCTTGGTTTACCGTCTCTACAAGGATACTTACGTGAGTGGCATAAAATTCTCCAACAATGTTTGCCACACCACTGGTACTGTCTTCGGTCAGACAAGTTCGTCGACCAAGTATGCTACCTTCGGTGAATGGGCAACTGCTGTCAACGAGACCAACAGTTACAACGAAGACGTTGCGTTCCTCAGCAGCACAATGCTCTTCCCATCGGCTTCGGGCAACTTGCTCAACGCTACTCCGCTCGACTACGTAACTGAGGATATCCTCGGCGTTACCCGCAGCACCACTACTCCTACAATCGGTGCCTACGAGTTCACCGACCCAACAGTCGTTCCTGTATGCGAAGAGGGCTATCCTATTGTTTCTGGTGTTACCCACAACTCTGCGGTACTCACACTCAAGAC
>CAVEIP010000076.1:0-10087 GCA_963615935.1 [Ruminococcus] lactaris
AACCTGCATCATCCTAGACGAGATTCAAGAATGCAAGGAGGCTCGGACTGCACTGAAGTCGTTTCACATCGACGGCCGTTTCGATGTCATCGCCATAGGTTCACTTTTGGGAGTGAAAGGATATGGCAAAAGTGCGAAAAAAGGAGAAAATGGAGGTTCTGATTCTATTCCAGTAGGATATGAGACTGTAATTGACATGTACCCATTGGATTTCGAGGAATTTCTGTGGGCAAACGGAATTAGCGATAGCGTTATCGATACAGTAAAATTATGTTTTGACAACGAAAAGACTGTACCCGACGGCATTCACAAGGCTATGATGGAACTGCTCTACAGATATGTCATTGTTGGCGGCCTTCCTGATGTGGTAAACTGCTTCCTTGAAACAAAAAATATCGAACTGATATACAAGACTCAGCGCAATATCATTGCCGACTACGAAGAAGATATGGTCAAATATGCAAACGATGCCGACAAGCCAAACATCCGCGAATGCTTTGAATCCATTCCTCGACAGTTAGCCAAAGAAAACAAGAAATTCCAATATTCAACAGTCAAGAAAGGAGGACGGGCTGCTCAATTCATCGGCAGCATCCAATGGCTGGAGGACGCAGGTATTGTGCGCAGATGCTACAAAACACAGATTACAGAACTGCCACTGGAAGGGAATGCCATCAACGACTGTTTCAAAGTCTACACTACCGACATAGGAATCCTTGTAGCAATGCTCGACTATGGCACTCAGGCGGACATTCTAAACGGCAATCTTTTAGGATACAAAGGCGCAATCTTCGAAAACCTTGTGGCTGACTTTTTGTGCAAGTCCGGACAAAAACTTTACTATTTCCACAAGGACAGCGGTCTTGAACTCGACTTCCTTACAAGATTCAAACGAGAATGCATCATCCTAGAGGTTAAAGCAAAGACTGGCAAGGCAAAAAGCATGGCCACCGTTCTCAAAAATAAGAATGTGTACCATGTCAACAATGCAATCAAGTTGGGTCAATACAATGTCGGGCGAGAAGGAGACGTACTCACCGTTCCACTCTATATGGGATTTCTTATCAACGACAAACTTGCCGACGCCATCATTCCAGACCTCGACTTAAGCCAGTTGGGTTCTATCTGAAATTCGGAGATTCTTATTCCATTCTGCCGTATTTCATTTCGTTGCCGTCTTTGTCGTACTCCTTACGCTTGCCTGTGGGCGGCTCCGAGAGAGTGATGCGCACCACTGCCGTGCGGCTCAGCGAGCGGGCTATGCTTGGCTCAAAGGCCGCCATGTGCTGCGGCAGGAAGCGTTCGCAAATCAGCCTGAGACCATGGACTTTCTCCTCGTCGTCGGTAACAATCTCCGCACGTCCGAAAGCAATCGCCGACTTGAACTGCACCGTGAAACTGCCGTCCTTCGGGCCTATCGTAGGCGTACAACGGGTCACCGCCGAAAGGCACACCTCGGGATGAGCCTTTATGGCATCAAGTTTTTTGCCTTCAAGAGCGCCGTGGAAGTACCAGTTCACACCGTCGGCCGATGCAAGCGACAACGGCAATCCATACGCTACCCCGTCGGCATCCACAAAACTCACTGTAATGTACGGCGCCTTATGCATCACCTCCAATGCCCATTGGCTGTCCATCTCCCTCGATTTCTTTCTCATTGTCATGTCGTCACTCTTAAATTTATTGCAAACTTAAGGAATTTTATTTACAAAACGAATTTATCCCAACATTTAGAATTATCTATTATTTTTGTAGCATAAAGGCAACTAAAATGGTAAAGTAGAATATCTCTTCCTTTTTTGAACAATCTTTGGCGCTGGACGAACATTTTTTTAACAAGGATTTTATTTTCTTGTCGGCTCGATAATCGTATCTTTACCATATCATTTAAATCACTACGACTATGAACGACAAGATTCAGATATTCTGTGAGAATACAGGCAAATATATGGACATCATCGGCGGCGAAACGCTGCTCGATGTGTATGAACGGATAAAGGACGAAATCGACATTAAGCCTATTTGCGCCCACGTAAACCACAAAACCGAAGGACTCGGATTCCCTATTTTCCGCCCCAAGGTGGTGCACTTCCTCGATGAGCGCAACCCGTCGGCTCAGCGCATGTATGTGCGCTCGCTCTGCATGGTGCTTGCAAAGGCTGTCCACGACATTGTGCCACACCGCAGTCTGAATCTTGAACACGCCATTTCGAAGGGCTTCTACGGCGTGGTCGAGGGCGTAAACATCGATGCCGACATGGTGGCACGCCTGAAGAAACGAATGCAGGAAATCATCGACGACAACATTCCTTTCCTCCGCTCCACAAAACTCACCTCCGACGTGATTGCTCTGTTCCGCAACGCGGGCATGGAGGACAAGGTGCGTGTGCTCGAAAGTACAGTCGACCTCTATACCACCTACTACAGCCTTGACGACTTCGTAGACAGTTTCTACGGCGACTTGCTGCCGTCGACGGGCTACATCCGCGCATTCGACCTCGTGACCTACGAGGAGGGCATGCTCCTCCTTCCGCCCGATTTCAACGGCGACCCCACGCGAGCAAACAAGATGCTGCCGCAGCCCAAACTTTTCAACGCTTTCACCGACTATATTCGTCTGAACAAAACCATCGGCGTAAACGACGTTGGCTCGCTCAACAAGGCTGTTGCCAATCGCACGGACATTGGCTTGCTCATCGCCGTGGCAGAGGCTCTGCACGACAAGAAAATCGGACACATCACCGATGAGATTACCGAACGTTTCCGCAACGGAGGCGCACGCGTGGTGCTGCTGGCAGGCCCGTCGTCGTCTGGCAAGACCACTACCACTAAGCGCCTGTCCATCCAGTTGCTGTGCAACCAGATACGTCCGCAAATGATTTCGCTCGACAACTATTTCGTTGACCGCGAACACACCCCTCTCGACGAGAACGGCGAATACGACTATGAGTCGCTCTACGCCCTCGACATCGAGCAGTTTAACAAGGACCTCAACGACCTTATTGCTGGCAAGAAAGTGGCTCTGCCGACTTACGATTTCACCACAGGCAAGCGCACCTATAAGGGCAATACGCTCCAACTCGACGACAACTCCATCCTACTTATGGAGGGCATCCACGGACTGAATCCGGAACTCACGGCAAGCATTGCCGACGACATGAAGTTTAAGGTCTACGTGTCGGCGCTCACCACCATCAACATCGACAACCACAACTGGGTGTCGACCACCGACAACCGATTGCTCCGACGCATTGTGCGCGACTTCCGCTACCGTGGTGCTTCAGCCGTCGACACCATCCGCCGCTGGCCAAGCGTGCGCCGCGGTGAAGACAAGTGGATTTTCCCCTATCAAGAGAACGCCGACGCAATGTTCAACTCGTCGCTGCTCTTCGAATTGGGCGTGATGAAAGAAACGGCAGAAACAATACTAAAACAAGTACCCCATAGCGAGCCTGAATATGCTGAAGCCTACCGCCTGCTCCGTTTTCTAAGTTACTTCAAGGCCATTCCGAGCCAGAAAGTGCCGGCAACGAGCCTCCTGCGAGAATTCCTCGGCGGCAGCAGTTTCAAGTATTAAACAAAGGTTTTAGCATACCAAGCAATTGCGCGCCGTAGGTGCGCCATATTTATAACCTCAGGCTTCAGCCTGGGGGTTGGGAACATTTCGCCTCGAGGAGGCGCGCTTTCGTTGGTTCGGCAATTTGTCCCTATCAGAAACCTACATCTCCTCGATGATTTCGAGGAAATTTTCGTAGTCCTTCAAGTTGCAACTCGAGATTTCGATGTACGACTGGCCACACTCGGGAAATGTGTGTACGGCGAAATGGCTCTCAGCCAAGAGCCACAATGCAGTATAGCCTTGTGGTTGGAAATGGTGTTCAACAAAGTTTACAATAGTAAATCCGGCCTTTTTCAGGGCTTTTTCAAAGGTGTCCTTAAGCACCGCTGGTTCTGTTTCTGAGATCCACTGGTGGTGGTTCCAGATGCTTGCGTCCATAATGATAGTGAATGAATTAAATAGTAGCGACTCCCCACAGAGTCAAATATTGGGTGCAAATTTAAAAAAATAATCTCACACAAAAAAGAGTGCGACAATCTCTTGCCGCACCCTTGTTAATAGCTATGTTTAACCTTTGCGTTACTCTTGGTTAGAGTCCCACCATACATTGATAGTCCAAGCATCGTCTTGGCGGTTCCACATTGCCTCCTTGCCTTCTGAGTCTGTCATCACAGCACCTGGCACTTGCGCGCCGATGGCCTGAAGGTTAGTGCTGTTGTAGTTGTACTCGTGAGAGCACTGACGCCAGCGGCGGAACTGCTTGCCAAGAGGAATTGCCTTCATGGCGTTTGCTGTCTTATAGTAAGCAGCAGGGATGTTCCAGTTGAGGAAGTATTCTGGGTTGAAGTCGTAGCGACGCATGTCGTTCCAGATTTCCATCGAGAAGAGCAACGCAATACGCTTCTGAGTAAGGATCTTACCCAAAGAGATGTCAGCAGAAGTGCCGATACCGTTTTGGAGGAAGTTGTCGATGTCTGCTTGTTCCATCGGTGCAAACGATGGGCAGTTAGCAAGGTTGCTGTCTTCGCCCACCCAAACTTTGAGTTTGGTGTTCATCAACTCGATGCTTGCCTGGATACCTTTCTTGTAAGCCTCGTAAGCGCCTGAACGGTCACCCTTGTTGAAGAGCACCTCTGCGCGGATGAAGCATGCTTCAGCGTATGTTCCGATGTAAGTAGGAGCAGATACGCGAGTATAGAATGTTCCTGACTCTGCTGAGTTGTCGTTACCTTTCACGCGACGGTAAAGCAAGTCAACGTTGGCAGCGTAGCCCTTCGAAGAACTTGTGCCTTCAACATACACTGTGTCGCCCAAACGAGCGTCGGCTGCATTTTCGCAGTACCAGCTGTTAGTCTTAGTGTCGAAATTAGCACGGATAGGGCCACCGCTTGTGCGGATGTTCGACTGGAGGTCAACGCCGAGCGAACGACGCCATTCACCGTTCCACTTGATTTCTGCTGGAGTGTCGGCACTCTTTCTTGACTTAGCCCAAGGAAGGATGTGGTCGGCACGTGGGTCCTCAACGCCAAGACCTGCAAAGTTGGTCAAGTTGTCGTAGAGGCACTTGGTTGGCATGTAGCCTGAGTTCATACCGCTAACAGAGTAGAGAGGTGAATAGTCTACTGGCTCATCCCATCCGAGCACGTCATGGCTCGCGCTGTTGGCGTCTGTGTGGTCAACGATTGTGTTGTCGGCATTGCTCTGCATAGCCTTGTCGAGGCAGGCGATGATTTCTGTTGCGTCATACTTGCCTTCCTTGTAACTGCCGGCACCCTTCTTAATGAGGTGGTTCAACCAGCGAGCCTTGAGCAAGTAGCCGAGCTTAATCCATTTATTCACGTCGCCGCCGTTCCAAGAGTCGCCTGCTGCGAGAGTTGGAAGAGTAGCCTTCTGATTCAAACCTTTCTCAAGGAGAGAGATTGCCTCTTCGATGTCGTCAATACAGCCAAGGAAGATTGTGCGGCCTGTGTCGTATTCAGGAGTTGCGCTTGCGCCGCACGCCTGAGTGTAAGGCATCTCACCGTAGAGGTCGGTCATAAGCATAAAGCCATAGGCACGGAGAAGTTTCGCTGCACCGGCATACTGGTAGTTTTCAACTGCCATTGCCTTGTCGTACATATCCTGGTTGTTAACGTTAGCGCCAACGAAGAACCATTGGTAAGGTGTAGTGACGATACCATCGGCTGGAAGCCAGTCGCTCATGTTGGCGTATGTGCCGCCGCCAGTGTTGCGTGTCCAGTCGCCCATTGCCATCGACGAGCGCCATGCAGCAAACTGGTTGGCGTCGTTGGTATAGAACTGGATGTGGGCCAGACGCTGCTGATATGGAGCGCTAATGTCTGTTGGGTTGTCCGGGTCGGTGTTGATGTCGAGCCAGTCGCTGCACGATGTGAACGTCAGCATCGACATTCCTGCTACACCAAGCAATAATGATTTATATAGTTTCATAATGAATAGTCTTATTAGTTACACAATGTTTAGAAAGTGAGGTTTACACCGAGTGAGAAACTTGCTGTTGCAGGTACACCGCAATAGTCGAAGCCTACTGATGAAGAACCACCTACACCTGAACCGCTGGCTGCTGCTTCTGGGTCACCGTCGTAGTTGGTGAAGAGAAGAAGGTTGGTTGCAGTTGCTGTTACGCTTGCACGCTTGATAAACTTGGTCTTGGCAAGTGCCGACTTAGGAATGTCGTAAGTAAGCGAAATTGAGCGGAGACGGAGTGAATTCACGTCTGTGATCCAGTTGCTTGATTCCTTGTTGTAGTAATTAGTGTAGTACTCACGGATAATGTTGTAACCGAGCATTGTCTGACCGTTGAACACGTAAGTCTTGTCAGGCTCCCAAGTGTTGCTCACTGGGTTACCGCTTTCGTCAACACCGCTGATGGTGAGAGGCTGGTTGCGGAAATCTGCTGAGAATTGGCTTACACCTGTTTGAGTCATAGCGTATTTTGTACCGTTGAACACTGCACCGCCTACACGGAACTCCCACAACATGTTAAGAGAGAAGTTCTTGTAAGTGAATGTATTGTTCCAACCGCCAGTGAATTTTGCTTCACGGTTAGCAACTTCGTAAGTCTTGTTGTCGCATGTTGGCATGCCGTTCTTGTCGAGGATGAGTTGACCTTCTGCATTGCGAGTCCATTTCTTACCTGCGATTGCCATGAAGTGACCGCCGCTGAATGTTGCAGCCTGAACGTTGCCATATTGAACGTCGGTTACATACATTACGTCCATACCTTCTGGAAGGCCTTCCATTGTACCGCGGTTACCTGCACCGTTGATGCTTGTTTCCCAAGTGAAGTCCTTAGTCTGTACTGGTGTACCACCGATGCTGATTTCAAGACCCTTGTTGTAGACTGTACCTACGTTCTGCATACAGAAGATGTAGCCAGTAGATTGTGGTCCACGCGGAGAGATAATCTGGTTGATAGAGTTGTTGGTGTAGTAAGCGATATCAAATTTCAAACGGTTCTGGAAGAAGCGGAGTTCAAGACCAACCTCAGTAGAACGAGTCTTCTCAGGTACGAGGTATGGGTTACCACGTGTCCAACTGTTACCTACACCTGTTACGCCACCAAGATATGTGTTGACGCCCCAAAGGGTTGTGTTGGTTGCATAGGCTGTTGTACCTTTACCTACTTCTGCCCAAGATGCGCGAACCTTACCGAAGGTCAACCAGTCTGGACGAGCATCACCCATCAACTCTGTGAATGCGATGGCACCGCTGACTGATGGATAGAAGAATGAGCGGCTGTTCTTTGGAAGAGTTGAGTTCCAGTCGTTACGGCCAGTAACTGTCAAGAACACTGTGTTACGCCAGTCGGCACGAAGTTCGCCGTATACACCGAGGAGGCGTGTGCGGGTTGTGGCGTTCTTGAATTTCTTGTTGTCGCTGGTTGCGTTCTCATAACTGTAAAGATTCTCAACGCCGAAGTTCCATGCCATCATGTATGTGCGGTTGCTACGCATATACTCTGTTGTTGTACCGAGCATGAGGTTGACGTTGAAGTCGCCGAACTGCTTGTTGAAGTTGGTCATCAAGTTGGTTGAGAGGAAGCGGTATCTGAGAGTGTTGTCGCTCATCATACCGTTTTGCCATACTTGCTTTACAGCGCCGCCAGGAGCATAGCGAGTAGAGTTCTGGGTAGTGTAGGAGTCAACACCCATACGGTAGTTGATCCACCACCAGTCGGTCAAGTCGGCCTTCACGTTGAAGTTACCTGTGAAACGCTCTGTCTTGTCGGTAAACTTGTTCTTGTTCACAATCCAGTATGGGTTGTCTACCTCATCCCATGGGTCGAGGTTGTTGCCAAACTGGCGGTAGCGTGTACCGTCCTCAGCAAGATAATGCTTCATATCGATGTTAGGAGCCCAAGTGTAGACACCATAGAGGGCACCTGTACCGCTTGATCCGTAGAGAGCCGCACCCGTAAGGGTCTTGGTTGTGCGGGCATCGCTATAGGCTGCGTTGGCGCCGAAGGTAAACATCTTGTATTTCTGCTCGCCGTTGAAGCGGAATGTTGTCTTTGTATAGCCTGTGGTAGGAACGATACCGTCTTGGTCGTAGTATGAACCAGAGAGGTAGAACTTGCTGTTCTTCGTACCGCCGGCAACACTCAAGTTGGTATCCCAAACACCGCCATTCTGGAAGAAGTCGCCGATGTTGTCGTAGTATTGAGTGTCGGAAGTGTACTTCTCGCCCCATGCTGAATATGTGTTCAAGTCTTTGTAGACTGTACCGGTGTAGTTGCCGGCTTGGTCATATTCATCATCCATGTAGCCGCGTTTGTACTGGCTCTGGGTCTTAGGCAGAG
The DNA here is from genome assembly GCA_963615935.1 of [Ruminococcus] lactaris. Taxonomy (GTDB): domain Bacteria; phylum Bacteroidota; class Bacteroidia; order Bacteroidales; family Muribaculaceae; genus Limisoma. The sequence goes on from CAVEIP010000076.1 coordinate 8,379, forward strand.
ATTTTGCCCAAGATGTCATATATTTTGCATTGAGGTTGACCTCAACTGAACCTTCCTTACCTTGTTTTGTGGTGATAATCACAACACCGTTGGCTGCACGTGAGCCGTAGAGAGCTGATGCTGCCGGACCTTTAAGCACACTCATGCTCTCGATGTCCTCAGGGTTGATGTCCATCACACGGTTGCTCGATGTGGTAGCTGAATTCATCATACCGTCGAAGGCTGAGTTGCCGACAACTGATGTAGAGTTATCGTAGGTCACACCGTCAACAACGAAGAGAGGCTGGTTGTCCATACTCTCAGATCCTGATGTACCACCACGGAGGATGATTTGTGAGCCTGCACCGGCTGCACCTGATGATTGGGTAATGTTGACACCGGCAATCTTACCTGCCAAGGAGTTGATTGCGTTGGTGCTCTTGTTCTTCATAAGTTCGTCGGCCTTGATGTCGTCGATGGCATAGCCGAGGGCTTTCTTGTCGCGCTTGATACCGAGAGCGGTTACAACCACTTCGTCAAGGTTTTGTGTTGTGCTTTTTAACGTTACAGTGTAGTTTCTCGAAACTCCCACTGCCACTTCCTGGGCCTTCGATCCCACATAGGATACCGTCAATACCTCTCCAGGCTTTGCCTGCAAATGGAATTTACCGTCGGCATCGGTTGCCACACCGCGGTTTGTGCCTTTGACCGTTACTATAGCCCCGATTATAGGCTCGCCATTGGAATCATAAACTGTTCCCGAAACTTCACTGCCTTGAGTCTGGGCAAATGCCGTACCCGACCCCATCGGTATGAAAGGGGTGGCTCCTGCCAGTGATAGTGCCACGAACGCTGCACTTAATTTTTTCATAAGCAAATTTTTATATTAGGTTATTTCCCGCATTTCTGCGAGGTGTTTTATTTTTAATTTAGGGTTTTTACAGGTTTTTACGTTTTGCTTGTGATCTCTAAGACCTTTTCAAAAATGATTCTCTCGTCAATCAGCATTGCAAATTGAATGAAAATTTTTCTAATATGCAAATGTTTTTTAAGATTTTTTTCGCAAACAATCACAATCTTTTATTCAAAATGATATAATTATTTCAAACAGGCACTCTTATTCTCCGCTCTTTTGCGGCAATTTTGCAGACATCACAACCATTTTTTTAGATAAATCCACCACTGGCGGAGGCGCTATAAAAAAGAAGCAGGGCAATGCCTATGGTTGTCGGCATTGCCCTGCGTTGATGTTCACTATAATTTACACTCTGTCGGATATGCTTTAGATGATTTTCTCGAGATCCTTGGTGTTGGCGGCCACCTGCTCGTCGGTCACCTGATAGTTGGCGAGGTCGCCAGCGAGATACTGGTCGTAGGCCGACATGTCGATAAGTCCGTGACCCGAGAGGTTGAACAAAATCACCTTGCTCTCGCCTGCTTCTTTGGCTTTCTTAGCCTCGCGGATAGCCGCTGCAATGGCGTGCGACGACTCTGGCGCGGGGATGATGCCTTCCGAGCGAGCAAACAGTGTTGCTGCGGCAAAGGTTTCGAGTTGTGGGATGTCGACGGCTTCCATAAGGTTGTCTTCCCTCAACTGGCTCACCACCGATCCGGCGCCGTGGTAGCGGAGTCCGCCGGCGTGGATGTTTGCCGGAGCGAAGTTGTGGCCGAGAGTGAGCATCGGAATGAGCGGTGTGTAGCCCGCCTCGTCGCCGAAGTCATACTGGAAC
>CAVEIP010000077.1:0-9932 GCA_963615935.1 [Ruminococcus] lactaris
TGTTTGGGGTGTTTGCGATATCGGCATTCGGTCAGTCGGTCAAAGGCTATGTTGTTGACGACGAGACTGGAGAACCGTTGCAGGCCGCAAGCGTTTATGTGAAACAAACCAAGAAGGGCACATCGACATCAGCAAACGGTTATTTTGAATTGGCGATAGGCAATAACGGTACGGTAGATATAAGTGTTAGTTATGTGGGTTATAAAGAAACGGTTGTGAGAGTAAAACCAGGCAGTGCTACTATGAATATTCGCCTGTTACGGGGTGCAGAACTGCAGGGAGTGCAGGTCTATGGCGCACGCCATGATTTCGGTGTCAATGCTTCGCAGATGAGTGCTCAGGTGCTATCGGCAACTCAGGTGAAGGAAATGCCGGCATTGTTCGGCGAAGTGGACGTGATGAAAGCATTGCAGCGTTTGCCTGGTGTGCAGTCGGCAAGCGACGGCACTGCGGGAATCTTTGTGCGGGGAGGCAACTACGACCAGAATTTGATTACACTCGATGGCTCAACGCTCTACAACGGTGAGCATCTGAAGGGATTCGTGTCGGCAATCAATGCCGAGATGGTCGACAATGTGGTGCTCTATAAGGGCGCGTTCCCTGCCCGATATGGATCACGACTCTCGAGCGTTATCGATGTGGGAATAAGAGAAGGTGACTTTGAAAGATATCATGGCAATCTGTCAGTCGGTTTGTTGTCATCAAAACTACAGGTCGAAGGCCCGATATGGAAGGGTCATACATCTCTGAATGTAGCGGCGCGTGCCTCTTATTTTGATGCGATTGTTCAGCCTACATTAAAAAAATATACGACAATAAGGGCGCCATGGCACCCTATGCAAAGATGAATTTCTACGATATTAATGCGAAATTGGTTCACCGGTTCTCTGAACGCGACCGGCTGTCGGCAGTGTTCTATTTGGGAAAGGATGGAAGCAATTCATCGCCTACCGACAGTGAATCGTCATTTGAAAGTGGTAATATGGGGGAATTAAGAACAAAATCAAACACGACACGTAATAATTGGTCAAACCTTGTGTCGAGCCTGTATTGGACACATACCAATGGTGATAGATTTTTGTTAAACCTGAATGCAAGTTTCAGTCTCTATGATTATGATTTGTTACATTATTCCAAGGAACATTATGAAAAGTGGAATGTAGACAAGCCTGGGCCTTTTGTCGAAACAATTGATGCCATAGAGCAAACTGAATACACTTCAAAAATATCAGATGCTTCTTTTGCTGCAGATTTCCGGTTCAGACCAGTTGCTGCGCATGATTTGAGGTGGGGTGCAAAAGCCTCATTGCAGCAATTGACTCCATTGATTAATGCTTACGGCGAAAGCCATGTGTTCAGTAAGGGGAAGACAGTCGACTCGGTTATAGAACGGGAGATAGGAGAACAACAGGACTTGCTTACAGCAAGTATTTATGCAGAAGACGACTGGTGCGTAACATCGTGGCTAAAGGCAAATATAGGTTTGCGCTATTCGCTGTATTCAGTGAAAAACAAGACTTATGGTTCACTTGAACCACGGGCATCGGTGCGCTTTCTGGTTACGCCGGCATTGGCTTTGAAATTGTCGTATGCCCGGATGTCGCAGGGCGTACACTTGTTGAGTAGCAGCAACATCATTATGCCGTCGGACATTTGGGTGCCAGTAACGAAGAACATCCCGCTGATGCGTTCCAATCAGTATGCCGCTGGCGTGAACTATGAGATACTTAAGGGGCTTGATGTCTCTGTTGAAGGATACTACAAAACTATGGACAATGTACTTGAATACAAGGACGGCACATCTTGGCTTAATTGCACGGGTAGTTGGCAAAGTCTTGTAAACATTGGCAAAGGACGTACTTACGGCGTGGAACTGATGGCTCAACGCACCGTCGGGAAAACGACAGGTTGGGTCAGTTACACTTGGTCGAAATCATTGCGCACATTCGACCGCCTCGGTCAGGAACTGAATGGGGGGCGGGAATTCTTTGCTGGTAATGACAAGCGACATAATTTCAACATTGTGCTCATGCGGCGATTTGGCAAACACTGGAAACTGTCGGCATCGTGGACCTATCAGAGCGGACGGCGTGGAATCTTGGCAGCAGCCGCATCTTTGAGTGGCAAAATCAAAGAATACATAACTGCTTATTGGATGCCTTCTTCCCATTGGGAGGATCAAAAATATTTGCTGAACCCTGATGAAGCGGTGCATTGGGCGCAAGATCCAAGATTGTATACAACCTATCGCACCCGCAACAACTACAAATTGCCCGATATTCATCATCTTGACCTTGGAGCGGCTTACTCTGTAAAGCATCGTAAATTCGGCGAGAGCGAGATATCCGTGTCATTGTACAATGTGTATAACCATCAGAACATCACCGATGTCTATATTGGATTTAAGGGCACTACAGGCAAAGAGAAATATGCTATTAAAGGCGTATGTATGTTCCCGTTTATGCCATCATTGACCTATTCTTTAAAATTTTGAAAAGTATGAAGAGTTTAAAATATTTTATAACGGCATTCAGCATAGTGTTTATAATGCTGACGAGTTGCGAAAAGGAACTTGACTTCAATGGAAGTGAAGATCCGATTGAAGCAATATCAATCAGTGTAGTTGCAAGCCAGGACACAACGCTTGTGGCAATGATAGCGCACACGTATCCTTTTTCGGATTCTGAGATTGCGAAATATGATGATAGATTGCATCATAATCCGTTACAATCTGAATATGGAACAGATTATCTATTCCAAACATCGGCGGTGCTGAAAACGGCAACGGTTTCATATTCGGTAAATGGCTCTTCTCCCAGGCCAATGACTTATGATTCGGATACCTATTGTTTTTGTAGTGATTATCAGCCGAAATTGGGCGATGTGATTCAAGTCTTTGCATCTGATTCGAATTATCCGTCAGCATCAGCAAAGTTTTCGATGCCTGCTGAAAACAATAGTTCTGTTGAGATTGTAGAATCTCGTAAATACGAACAAGATCAGACCTTGGATATGCTTGAAACGAATGATTATTGGGACCCCAGCGGTAGTGACACTATTGTTGACGTTACTCTCCGATTGAAAGGCATCGATTTGTCAAAGCACTATCGGTTGGTAATCCGCAGTATGATAGAGAAAGAAGTAGATGGGCAGATGGTTTGGGATACTAACGAATGTTTCCATTCTGCAGATCCGATATTCAAGGATATCCGTTTGACAAAACCGCGCAAAGGGTGGTACAGTAATTTCAGCAACGTGTTTGCGGGAACGGATGTCAATGCCGAAGAATATAAGTGTGTTGTGACAACTCGCCTGCGTCGTGGGGATGTTGGCAAGCGAATTGTAGACGTGGAATTGCAGACCATTTCTGAAGAGTTGTACCGTTATCTGAAATCCGCGATGCTCTATCAAGTGTTTATTCAATATCCCGTAGGTGAGCAGTCCGAAACTGTGCAAATTTTCAGTAACATTGATGGTGGCTACGGTATCGCCGGAGCATTAGTTAGAAGCCCTAAGCAAAGAATTGCGTTCTAACAGAACCGTACAAACAAAAGACGCCCGCAGGTCAGATGGCCTGCGGGCGTCTTTTTGTATGGTGTGACTGCTAAACGAGTCCTTTGCCGTGGCAGTTTTTGTATTTCTTGCCGCTGCCGCATGGACATGGGTCATTGCGGCCGACCTTAGGACCGACTTTCACTGGGTCGGTGTGGCGTGGACCTTGCGGTGCGCGAGCCGCCTGGCGTTGCTCGTCCTGTCCCGGATAGTCTTCCTTGTGAGCAGTGTACTTGCGGTAGTCTTCGCGAGGTTCTGGGGCTGCTACTGGCTCTGCCGTAGGCATCGATGGCGATACCGAGGTGTTGCTGTAGCGCGGTGCCGGGATGCGAGGACTGTTATCCTGTGGACGCTCTTCTGCCTGCTGTGGCGCCGGCTCTTCGCGTGGCGGCTGGCTTTGTGCCTGCATAGGTATGTGGCCGCGCATGAGGGTGGCAACAGCCTTGGCATTCATGTTGTCGAGCATTGCATCAAACATTTTGAACGATTCAATCTTGTAGATTACCAGCGGGTCTTTCTGCTCGTAACTTGCGTTCTGCACTGACTGGCGCAACTGGTCGAGTTCGCGGAGATGTTCTTTCCAAGCCTCGTCGATGCTCATCAGAAGGATGGCTTTCTGCCATGCCTTGGCAATGTTCTTGCAGCCTTCCTTGTACGATTCTTCGAGGTCGACGGTGATGCCGAAGATGCGTTTGCCGTCTGCGATAGGTACGCGTACGAGGCCCTTGCCGCCGCGATTTTCAACGATGTCGGTAATCACTGGCATTGCAGTTTCGGTCATCTTCTCGGTGCGCTGGTTGAATGTGCTGATGGCGAGTTTGTAGATAGCGTCAACCTGCTTGTCGGCGCCGATTTTCTTGTATTCGTCCTCTGTAAATGGCGGCTCAAAACCGAAGGTGGTGAGCACATCCATGCGGAGGTCTTCGTATTCATCTTGAGCGCCGTAGCGTTTCACGATGTTGCCTACAGTCTCGAAGAGCATATTCATGATGTCGATGCCGATGCGCTCGCCCATCAATGCGTGGTGGCGGCGGGTGTAGATTACCTTGCGCTGCGCATTCATCACGTCGTCGTACTCGAGCAAGCGCTTACGGATACCGAAGTTGTTCTCCTCTACGCGCTTCTGGGCGTTTTCGATGGCGTTGGTAACCATTTTTGCCTCGATAGGTTCGCCCTCTTTGAGTCCGAGGTGGTCGAGCATCTTGACTACGCGGTCGGTGGCAAACAGACGCATCACGGTGTCTTCAAACGACACGAAGAACACTGACGAACCTGGGTCGCCTTGACGGCCGGCACGACCACGCAACTGGCGGTCTACGCGGCGCGACTCGTGGCGCTCTGTACCGATGATTGCCAAACCGCCTGCGGCTTTCACCTCTGGCGCAAGTTTGATGTCGGTACCACGACCTGCCATGTTGGTAGCAATGGTTACAACGGCTTTCTGTCCGGCGTGAGCCACGATTTCAGCCTCTTTCTGGTGCAACTTGGCGTTGAGCACATTGTGAGGGATGCGGCGCAACTGGAGCATGCGGCTGAGCAACTCGGAGATTTCCACCGAGGTGGTGCCGACAAGCACTGGACGGCCAGCTTCAACCATCTTTTGGATTTCGTCGATTACGGCGTTGTATTTCTCTTTCTTCGTCTTGTAGACGCGGTCGTTCATGTCGATACGTGCCACTGGACGGTTGGTTGGGATGGTCACTACATCGAGTTTGTAGATGTCCCAGAACTCACCGGCTTCAGTTTCTGCCGTACCAGTCATACCTGCCAACTTGTGGTACATGCGGAAGTAGTTCTGCAATGTGATGGTAGCGAATGTCTGTGTGGCTGCTTCAACCTTCACACCTTCCTTCGCCTCGATGGCTTGGTGGAGTCCGTCGCTGTAGCGGCGTCCTTCCATGATACGGCCTGTTTGCTCGTCTACGATTTTGATTTTGTTGTCGTCGATTACATATTCGATGTCGCGGTCGAAGAGTGTGTATGCCTTGAGCAACTGGTTCACAGTGTGCACGCGCTCTGCTTTGATGGCGTAGTTCTGTGCGTAGGCTGCTTTCTTCTCGGCTTTCTCTTCGGCAGAGATAGGCTCGTTTTCGAGTTCAGCGAGTTGGGTGGTGATGTCAGGCAAGATGAAGAATGTTGGGTCGTCGGTCTTGCCTGTGAGCACGTCGATACCTTTGTCGGTCAACTCGATGCTGCGGTTTTTCTCGTCGATGACGAAGTACAGCGGGTCGGTGACGATTGGCATCTGCTTGTTGTTGTCCTGCATGTAGTATGCCTCAGTTTCGAGCAGCAATGGCTTGATGCCGTCTTGGCTGAGGTACTTGATGAGAGGACTATATTTAGGCAAACCCTTGTAGGCGCGGAACAACAGGAGTGCGCCTTCCTTGCGAGTGTCTTTGTCGTCGGAGGCAATCATCTTCTTTGCGTCGGTGAGGAGCGAAGTGACGAGTTTGCGCTGTGCGGCTACCACTGCCTCTACGTTTGGCTTGAACTGCTCAAACATTTGGTCTTCGCCCTTTGGAATAGGACCAGAGATGATGAGTGGCGTGCGGGCATCGTCGATAAGCACTGAGTCGACCTCATCGACAATGGCGAAGTTGTGCGGACGCTGCACGAGATCCTCAGGCGATGTTGCCATGTTGTCGCGCAGGTAGTCGAAACCGAATTCGTTGTTTGTACCGAAGGTGATGTCGGCGTTGTATGCCTTGCGGCGTGCCGGAGAGTTTGGCTCGTGTTTGTCGATGCAGTCGACCGATAGGCCGTGGAACATGTAGAGCGGGCCCATCCACTCGGAGTCACGCTTGGCAAGATAGTCGTTGACGGTGACCATGTGCACACCGTTGCCGGTCAATGCGTTGAGGAACACTGGGAGGGTTGCCACGAGAGTTTTACCTTCACCGGTTGCCATCTCTGAAATTTTGCCTTGGTGGAGCACAATACCACCGATGAGTTGCACATCGTAGTGAATCATGTCCCAAACCACTTCGTTGCCGCCGGCAATCCAGTGGTTGCGGTAGAGAGCCTTGTCGCCTTCGATTGTGAGGAAGTCCTTGCCTTCGGCTGCAAGTTCGCGGTCGAAGTCGGTTGCAGTCACCTCGATGGTCTCGTTGCCAGCGAAGCGGCGTGCCGTTTCGCGCACAATGGCGAATACCTCGGGCAGATAGTCGTTGAGCTCTTTCTCGAGCACCTCGAGGATGTCCTTCTCGATGCCGTCGATCTTTTCCCAGTACGGTTCGCGGTTTTCATATTCGATTGTCTCGATCTCTTTCTTGATGTCGGCAATCTCTTGGCGCTTGGCTGCAACGCTCTCCTTGAGTGCGGCGCGGATTTTGGTGATGCGGTCGCGGAGTTCATCGTTGCTCAGCGATTCCAATGTGGGGTAAATCTCGTTGATTTTCGCCACGATTGGCTGTATTTCGCGCAAGTCGCGCTGCGACTTGTTGCCAAATACTTTTTTCAGGAAATCATTGAATCCCATAATTATGTTTCGTTTTTTTGTTTGTAATCTTGTGAGTTTGCCCTGCGGAAGAATGGGTGCGGGCGCAGACTGTGCCGCCGCTTAGTTTTTAAGCGACAATGGCATCATGCGGGTGCCGTTGGGCGATCGTATTCTCATGATGCTTGCCACCGTCGGCGCCAAGAGTGAGGCGTCGATGGGCGAGGTGATTTTTTGTGCTTTCACTCCCGGGGCGATGATAAACGCCGGAGCGCTTACGGCATTGATGTTTACTTGCTTTACCTTGCCGTTGTTGTAGTCGTCGCGCACCTTCCATCCTGGGGCAATCTGAAGGAAAACGTCGGCGGTTTCCTGCGATGTGATTGAACGGTGGAGGCGCTGGAGTGTTTCGCCTGTGGGGTTGTTGAGGATTTCGTCAAAGGTGTAGGCTTCGTCTACGCCTGCCATGCGGCGCAGGAAGTCGCCCGACACTTTGCGCAACTCTTCAACCGATATGTTTTTCTCTTTTGCAAGTTTCTCGTTGAGATATACTTTCTCGTCGAAATATGCGTTCACCCAACTGCCGTTGCCGTAGAGTGCCATGAGGTACATGTTGAGCAGCGAGATGGCCTTCTTCGACGAGAATTCGCCTGTCGGGATGTTGAACCTCGGGTCGGTGGCGTAGAGGTCGTCGAAATAGCCTGTTGGGGTGACGAAGATGCACACGTTCTTGCCTACGTTCTTTTCGATGGCAGCGAAAAGCCGCTCGAGCTCGTGGTCAAGGCGTATGTATTTGTCCTGCAACTCTATGCGGCTGTCGTTGTCCGTCGCATAGGCGTATGGGGCTGCCGAGTAGGCAATGTTTATCATGTCGATGGTAGCTCGTTTGCCGAGCGCCATGTCGTTGATGCAACTGATTGCCACCGAGGTTACTTCCTCGTTGACGAGTGCCGAACTTTTGAACCGCTCGATGCCGTCGTTTCCCTTGAATGTGTACTTGAAAGGGTAGAACGTGCGGTGGAGTGGGATGTCGGGATATTTGCTTATGTCGAGCCGCGGACGCCATGTGAGGGTGTCGAGGCGAGCCTTAAGCGGACGGCGCATGTTTTGCGACGAGATGGTGGTGGGGTAGTCCTTGTAGAAGGTCGACGATGCCCATTTGCCAGTCTTGTCGCTTATCCAGAACGCTCCGTTGGCTGCGTGTCCTGCCATGATGATGGCTTGCTGAGCGTCGGGCGCAATGGCGTAGACGTCGCCAATGCCGTTGTTGTCCATCCTCACCTCATCGCTGAGTGTGCTCACTTTTATCGCCATCGGCGACAATGTCTCGTCGGTAGCGTTGCCGATGTATTTCGGGTCGTTGAGTGCGGGCGTGATTCGGCGCGAGTCTTCGCTATAGGTCTTTACTCCGGTGATGCCGTTGATGTTGGGATAGGTGCCGGTGTAGATCACGGCGGTCGACGTAGCCTTGTCGAGGCGCGCCATGTCGAAGACCACGGTTTCTAACTTCGCTCCGTCCTGCATCAAGCGCTTGAAGCCGCCGTTGCCAAATTGCGACTGGAGCAAGTCGAGATAGTCGTTGCGTAATTGGTCGATGGATATGCCCACAATGAGAGTGGGTCGCCCGCCCGACACCTGCGACAACGCAGACATCGCTACGAGCGAAAATATCATCGATGATATCAGCCTATTTACTTGCTTCTTTTTACGCATCTTCGGTAGATAATGATATATGATGCCGAACGGGCTATGCTACAAAGCATTAGCGGAAAGAATGCCGCATTGGCGCTTTGTGGAATTACCCACCAGCCGGCCATCAGTATCAAAACAAGCGCAAAGTTAAGAAAATGATATGAATATAACCACTTTTTTGCTGATTTTATCCACACGGCAACGGCGGCAAACAGGCAGAACGGATTGAGCCAGAATCCCAGCCAGTTGGGAGAGGTGGCTTCGTGCTGCGACACGAAGATGAGGAAAAATAGTAGGCAACCCAGCAGTCCGGTTAAGGTGAACCACAGGGTGTCGACCCATCGTGTGGTTGCCCCTCGCTTGATGTCGTGCAGCGAAACTGCGACAATCAGCGCCAGCGCTAGCCAGCACACAAACAGTGGCGACAACAGGAATGGGGTTGGTGGCAGTGTGGGAGATTCGCTCCCCTCGACGAGGTTCGTCGTTGAGGCTACAATCTTTGTCTTGCCGTCGGCCTGTGTTGCGCCAGCCATTTCGCGCATTAGGATGATGGGGGCAAACATCTGCTCGCGTGTGGTGAGCGGTTGGTCGATGCCCGAGCCGAGTGCAAGGTCGATGCCGAACTGATACCACGGGTAATTCTTGCTGTAACTGCGCATCAGGTCGCGGTAGGTGGCGTTGGTTGCCTCTGGTGTCGGATATCTAAGCCCGCCTACGGCCTGCTCGATAAGGTCGCGTGGACGCGTGGCGCAGTTGTTGCGCACATAGTTGTAGCGGTATTCGCAGTTTTCGGGGAGACACAGCCGCTCGAGTTTGTAGAAGAGCCAGGTTGCCTGCTCATCGGTGAGGTTGAGGCGTTGTTCAACCACCTTTGAGCCGCGTTCGGCATATTCGGGCGAGAAATATTCCGTGGGGTATCCGCCCACGCGATAGTCGGTCTCTCCCTTGACAAACCGGTAAATGAAGTGCGGCTGGTTGAAGGAAAATAGGCCGAAGTTATACACGCGATCCATGCCGTTGTCGGCAGTGATGCGGATGGCTGTGTGGCCGTAGAGTTCAAACACCTCCTGCCCGGGGTAGCAGGTTAGAAGGCTCACTTTCATTGATTCGGCGGAAGCCGTCAATGTAATGATGCAGAAAGCCGTCAGTGTAAAAAGAAATTTTTTCATCCTTTGCAGTTCAGTTCGCTGCAAAGTTACTACTTAAATCCGAAACCCCGCAACAAGCCCGCCGTTAAGTCGCTTCTTGACTC
>CAVEIP010000078.1:0-5304 GCA_963615935.1 [Ruminococcus] lactaris
CCCTCCATGATATCCACGATGTTTGCCAGTCCGTCGGCAGTGACATCGGCAATGAATGGGTGCGGAATTTCGCTGACCCATTGATCCCAGTGCTTGTACATCAAGTCGTCGACAATCTTCACGTCGGCCTTGTCGAGGTCGGGATATACATCGGTCGAGGTTTTGCCGTATTTCACATTCTTGATGAGCAAAATCTTTGTCTCGTCGGGCGAGAAAAGAAATCCGTCGATGCCTTTTTCAATTTTTGAAATTTGTTTGCGGTTTTCGCCGTTGGCGTCCATCTCAAAGAGTTGCATGCCGTCGTCGGTAGGGTAGAGGAATGCGATTTTAGTGCCGTTCTTAATCCATACTGCACCAACTTCGCTCTTCGGAGTAGAAGTGATTTTCTTTTGGTTCTTTCCGTCGATGTCCATTGTCCACAATTCCTTGTTGCCTTTGTCGGCCTTAAGGCTGATAAACTCAACATTGTAGAGCACTGTTTTCTTGTCGGGCGAAACCTGAGGGTCGGTTACACGACCGAAGGCCTCCATCATCTCAGGAGTCAACTTGCCATCGACCACCTTGATGTCAGGACGGCTGATGATTTCTTCTCCTGATGCCTCGATTGGCGCTGCCGCCGAAGCAACAGTCAAAAGAGAAGCTGCCATGATTGCTTGTTTAATGTTCATTTTAAATTTGATTTATGTTTGTTGTTTTTGAATTTATTCTGTTTGGGTCTTTGCTGTGGATTTTGTTTGAAATCCTGCTTAAAGTCTTGCCCGAAATTTTGCCGCTGACCTCCGAAAAGCGCGTTAATCAAGTCGCGCCGACCGAGCCTTGTGAGCGAGCGGCGGATGTCCTGCACGTATTCCTTCTTGTACCAGAAGAAATATTTGCGTTGGGCATCTTTTTCTTGCTGCGTTTTGGCGGTAAACACCGGTTGAAGGGTGTATGGATGATAGCCCGTGTAATAAATCTCGGAGGCGAGGGTCATTGGCGTAGGCGTGAAGTCCTGCACCTGCTCCAGGTGGAAATCCAAATTTTTCGTAATCACAGCCAACTCCGCCATGTCGGTTTCGCGGCATGCGGGGTGTGAGGAAATGAAATAAGGAATGAGTTGCTGGCGCAGGCCGTAGCGCTCGTTTATGTCATCAAAGATTTTCTTGAAGCGGTAAAACAAATTAAACGAAGGCTTGCGCATGCAGTTTAGCACGGCGTCCGATGTATGTTCGGGGGCAACTTTAAGTCGTCCTGACACATGCTTCACTATCAATTCCTCAATGAATTTCGCATTGGTGCGGTTTGTTGCTTCGTTGCGGTTTTGGGCAAATGCCAAATCATAGCGCACACCGCTGCCGATGAATGATTTCTTTATCTCAGCCAAGGCGTCGACTGCGTGATATACGTCGAGAAGAGCCCTGTGGTCGTTGTTGAGATTCTTGCAAGGCTGCGGGTGCAGGCACGACGGCCGTTGGCATTTTTGGCAAATGCTCAGGTCGTGGCCGTGCATGGCGTACATATTGGCCGACGGGCCGCCAAGATCGGAGATGTAACCCTTGAAGTCGGGCAGGTGGGTGATGGATTTCACCTCTTTAAGAATTGACTTTTGGCTGCGCGACGAAATGAATTTGCCCTGGTGCGCCGAGATGGTGCAAAAGGCGCATCCGCCAAAGCATCCGCGGTGCATATTCACCGAATGGCGTATCATCTCGTAGGCGGGGATGCGCTTGCCGTTGTAGCGCGGGTGGGGCATACGAGTGTAGGGGAGGTCGAACGATTTGTCCATCTCCTCTTGAGTCATTGGCGGATACATTGGGTTGACCTTTACTGCAAACTTGCCAGTCTTCTGCCAAATTATGTGTCCGTGCCATTGGTTTGACTCGATTTCTATATGTTTGAAGTTTTCCGCCTGATGCTTCTTGTTTTTTAGACAGTCCTCAAACGAATGGAGGATGACGTCAGCGTCATCGCCAGCAGGAATCTCCGATGCCGGCTTCAGGACAACTGTTTGGGGTATGTCGTCAATGGTGCGGATGTCGATGCCCTGCTCAAGTCGTCGGCTAATCTCTATTATCGGACGTTCGCCCATACCGTAGATGAGCATGTCTGCTCCACACTCGGTCAATATCGATGGCCTTAGGCGGTCTGCCCAATAGTCGTAGTGCGACACGCGGCGCAACGACGCCTCGATGCCGCCGACAATGACTGGCGTGTCGGGGAAAATCTTCTTTAAAATCTGCGTGTAGACGATGGTAGGGTAGTCTGGGCGGGCGCCGTGGCGTCCGTTGGGGGTGTATGCGTCGTCGCTACGACGGCGGCGCGCTGCGGTGTAGTGGTTCACCATTGAGTCCATCGCCCCTGCCGATACGCCGAAAAATAGCCTGGGCTTGCCCAACTTCTTGAAGTCGCGAAGGTCGTCCTGCCAGTTGGGTTGCGGCACAATAGCCACATTGTAGCCGGCAGCCTCCAAAATGCGGCCAAGCACGGCGCATCCCATTGACGGATGGTCGATATAGGCATCGCCTGAAAAAAGGATAACGTCGATGTGGTCCCATCCCAATCGTTCGATTTCCTTCTTTGTGGTTGGCAACCATTGTGGCCTTGCTGTTTGGCTATGTTCTGCGTTTTGCGTCATTTCAAAGATTGTAGTTTATCCTCCATCCGCAGCATTTCGTCGCGAAGTTGTGCGGCTGAGATGAAGTCCATATTTTTAGCGGCGGCAACCATGTCCTGTTTAGTCTTTTCTATTGCCTTCATGAGGCTTTCTTTCGACATATATTCAACCACAGGGTCGGCAGCGACAGGCGCTTCGATGTCGAGAGAATAGCCTTTCGGCATCTTGGTTGCTTTCGCATCGCTCTTGCGGCCGCGTTGTGGCTCTTGATTTTCTTTCTTGTCAAATCCCACCACCGGTATGCGCTCCTTGACGATGGCCTTTGGCACAATGCCGTGCTCCTCGTTGTAACGTAGTTGGATGGCGCGTCGGCGCTCGGTCTCGTCGATGGTGAGTTGCATTGAGTCGGTTATCTTGTCGGCATACATGATCACTGTGCCGTTTAGGTTGCGCGCAGCGCGTCCAACGGTTTGCGTGAGCGACCGGTGCGACCTTAGGAAGCCTTCTTTGTCGGCGTCGATGATTGCCACAAGCGACACTTCCGGCAGGTCGAGACCCTCGCGGAGCAGGTTTACTCCGATAAGCACGTCGATTTCACCGGCGCGAAGGCTGTCGAGAATCTGGATGCGGTCCATTGTGTCGACATCGGAATGGATGTAGGCGCAGTTGATGTCGAGTTTGGTAAGGTAACTCGACAGTTCTTCTGCCATACGCTTGGTCAAGGTAGTGACAAGCACACGCTCGTTGCGCTCGATGCGCAAATTTATCTCTTCCAGCAAGTCGTCGATTTGCCCTTTCGACGGGCGCACAAGAATTTTTGGGTCCAAAAGACCTGTAGGACGGATGAGTTGCTCAACGATGACACCCTCCGACCGGTTGAGTTCGTATTCGGCAGGAGTGGCGCTTACGTATATCGTTTGGTCGGTTGCGTCCTCAAACTCCTCAAACTTCAGCGGACGGTTGTCGATGGCTGCCGGCAAGCGGAAGCCATACTCCACAAGATTCATCTTGCGCGACATGTCGCCGCCGTGCATCGCTCGGATTTGCGGAATAGTCACGTGGCTCTCGTCGATAATCGTAAGGAAGTCTTTCGGGAAATAGTCCAGCAAGCAGAACGGTCGTACCCCAGGCTTGCGCCCGTCGAAATATCGGGAGTAGTTCTCAATGCCAGAGCAATAGCCCACTTCGCGCATCATCTCCAGGTCGTAGGTTACGCGTTCATACAGACGGTTGGCCTCAACGCTGCGCCCTTCGTTGCGAAACATCTCTACCTGTTTGCCCAAGTCGAGTTCTATTTGCCCGATGGCAGCCAATGTGCGCTCTTTTGTCGAAACGAAGATGTTGGCAGGGAAAATCTTGTAGCCTTCAAGTTGGAGTTCAGTCTCCATTGTCGACGGATTGATTGACGAAATCGACTCAATCTCATCGCCCCAGAAGATTATGCGGATAATGATTTCCTCGTAGGCTATGTAGAGGTCTACAGTGTCGCCCTTTACGCGAAACTGACCGCGGCCAAGTTCCAATTCGGTGCGGGAATAAAGGGAGTCGACCAACTTGCGAAGCAGCACGTTGCGTGCAATCTTCTGCCCTACACGGATTTCAACTACATTCTTGTCGAAGTCCTCGGGATTGCCGATGCCATACAGGCACGACACAGACGAAACGATAATCACGTCGCGCCGCCCTGACAACAATGCCGTGGTTGCAGCCAAACGCAGACGGTCGATTTCGTCGTTGATCATCAAGTCCTTTTCTATATACTTGTCGGACGATGGTATGTAGGCTTCCGGTTGATAGTAGTCGTAGTAGGAAACGAAATAATGGACAGCGTTCTTAGGAAAGAATGCTTTGAATTCAGAATACAACTGCGCGGCAAGAGTTTTGTTGTGCGAAAGGATAAGAGTGGGCCTGTTGGTCCGCTCAATCACGTTCGCCATAGTAAACGTCTTGCCAGAACCGGTGACACCGAGCAGTGTCTGATATTTGGCACCGTTGTTTATGCCTTCGCACAGTTCATCGATGGCTTGCGGTTGGTCGCCGGTGGGTTTGTATTTTGACTCTAATTTAAAATCCATTTGTTTGAAAAATGCACTAATGTCGCTTTATTGCACAATTCGTCTGAGAAGCAAAACCTCTTTCTTGTTTTTGTCAAGCAGGTGGATTGTCTTGCCTCCGTTTTCGCGTTTGATAATCTCAACGTCCTCAAGGGCAACAAGCAGGTTGCGCTCAACCGACATCTTTTCCTCCTCGCATTTCATGCGGGAAACGATGATGTTCTGGAACTGGATAAACCAATCCTTGTTGCGGTCAAGACCGATGTCGCCGTTGAATATGTTGCATCCCGTATTGCCGTGTATCTTGAGTTCAGGCACATCGACCACAATCTCGAGAGAGTCGGCGCGGACATCGTTCTCGTAGATTTTATCTATAGCCCACAGCCCCGACAATATGTCGGCATTGTGGCGCTTGGCGTGGATAACCACCGAACCCTTCTTGTCGAGAATGTCGAGATAGTAGATGTCGTTTTTCTTCTTCTCGATTGTGTAGGTTGCGGCTTCGCGGAGTCCGGCTTTGATGTCGTTCTCCTCTCTTACGTTGTCGCTCGGTTGTCGGGTCGATTCAACATTGGTAACGGTGATAACGCCTTTCGTCTTTGACGAGAATGTTGCGTTGATCACATTGCCGCCCACCTCGCCATAGATTTTGCTGTC
>CAVEIP010000078.1:5314-6620 GCA_963615935.1 [Ruminococcus] lactaris
GCTCGCATTGAAATTAAGATAGGGAGCGGCGTCACGGATGTTGATGTTCCTGCCTTTTGCCGACAAAACAATCCATTCTCCGAAAATCCGGTTGCCTAAGTTGGCCTTGCTTGCCGAATTTTTGTAGGCTTCTCTGTTCGACACATTGCTTTGTGCCGTCGCTTGGAAGCCAACCGACAGCAATGCAATCGAAATGGTGAAAAATTTATAGTTGAAAATCTTCATGTTCTTATTCGTCAATCCAATGTTTGCGGATTGGATATTTTACAGGTCTGATAAACAGTCGCAGCGATGTGGAATAGAAAAGGTAAGCCCATATCCAGTTGATCATCACGTTGACCTTGTTGCGCATACCAAGAATTGAAATCAGGTGGATAAACATCCATGTGGCCCATGCTGGGCGGCCATAGAGGTAGGCAAACTTCAAGTCGGCAACTGCACGGTTGCGGCCGATGGTTGCCATCGAGCCTTTGTCTACATATTTGAATTCACCGGCAGCACCGTTGTTCAAGTATTTTGCAAGGTGGCGTGCCTGCTGAATGGCAACTTGAGCAACTTGGGGGTAGCCGTTTGGATGGCTCTCGTCCTGCAAGAAGGCGATGTCGCCAAGCGCGAAGATGTTGTTGTAGCCCTTCACCTGGCACTTGCCATCGACAATATAGCGATTGCCGCGGGTGAGCGACTCGTCGCTCATGCCCTTGATTTTGTTGCCAGTGATACCCGCAGTCCAAATGAGAGTCTCGCAATAGATTTCCTCACCGGTCGACAGGTGGAGGATGTTGTTCTCATACGAGTTCATCATGCAGTTCAGTCGGGTCTCGATCATCAAGTGCCCGAGGTACACTTTCGCATCGTGCGATGCTCGCTCGCTCATGGTGCGCAGATAGCGGTCTGTTCCCTCAATCAGGATTACGCGCACATCGTCAACGTCGATTTCCGGGTATTCCTTGTTAAGAATGTAGCGCTTCATCTCGCCAAGAGCACCGGCAACCTCCACGCCTGAAGGGCCTCCGCCCACAACCACGAAACTCAGCAACTGGCGGCGGCGCTCTTTGTCGGTGCAGATGCAGGCGCGTTCAAGTCGGTCGAGAATCTCGTTGCGCAGACGTATCGCTTCGGCAGTCGACTTGAGTGTGTGCACTTTTTCCTTCAGTTCCGGTTGGTTGAAGAAATTGTTGGTCGTGCCCGACGCAATGACCAATTTGTCATAGTGTATTGTCTCAAATTGGGTGCGGACAAACGATTCTTCAGTGTTCACCTCAAGCACTTCGCCAAAGTGGTAACTGGCATTCTTCATCCGCCGCAT
>CAVEIP010000078.1:6630-9857 GCA_963615935.1 [Ruminococcus] lactaris
AAGGAAACGAGATGCTGCTCGGCTCCAAACCCGACGACGCTATTTGGTAAAACAAGGGTGGAAAACTATGGAAATTGTACTTGTCAACGATTGTGACCTTGTATTTGTTCTTGTCCAATTTCTTCGCCAAGTTCAGTCCGGCAAATCCGCCTCCGATAATTACAATATGTTGCTGTGCTGTATCCATATCTGTTTTAATAGTCTATAGACAAAAAAGTCTGATAAAAAGATAAAAAACACAAAGGGCTATGTGTTATCTTGCAAAGATACGCATTAATTAGGTAATTTGCATTAATTTTGCAATACACATACGCATAATTATGAACAATTATAGGTCGATACGATATTTTTTATTGATTTTAATATTATCGGTGACATCGCTGTTTTCTTCAGCGCAACTGAATTCGGAAAGGCTGTTGACAATAGGTAAGAATGCGCTTTACTTTGAAGATTATCTGGTTTCTATACAGTATTTTAACCAGGTGATTAAGATAAAGCCGTACCTTGCCGACCCGTATTTCTTCAGAGGCCTTGCAAAGTTCTATCTCGAAGATTATCAGGGCGCGGAAGCCGACTGCTCGATGGCTATCGACCGAAATCCTTTTGTCATCGACGCCTACGAGGTGCGCGCTTTGTCGCGCTTGTCGACAGGAAAATACAAAGAGGCTGTGGCGGACTACGACAAGGGACTTTCCTACCTTCCAGAGAACAAGATTTTCTTGCTCAATAAGGCTCTCGCTTTGCAGAACGCAAAAGAGTTTGCCCAGTCGCGGCAAACCTACGACACACTAATCGGTATGTATCCGAAATACGACAAGGGTTATCTCGGACGCGCTCAACTGTGCATCGCTGAGGGCGATTCGCTTGCCGCTATGCCGGACTTGAACAAGAGCATCGAACTCAACGAAAACAATGTTGCTGCTTATTTGATGCGGGCTGATGTGAACTACACCAAAAACAAGGACTTCAAGTCGGCGGTGCTCGATTTGGATGCGGCAATCAAGTTGGAACCGAAAGAGGCTGGACTGTTTGTTAATAGGGCATATCTTAAATATAATCTTGAAGACTATTTCGGTGCAATGTCCGACTTTGACTATGCTATAGGTCTTGACCCCAACAATGTGACTGCGCGCTTCAACCGCGGACTTCTCCGTATGGAGGTGCAGGACGTGAACAAAGCCATCGAGGATTTCTCGTTTGTGATAAGCAAGGAGAGCGACAATTATAAGGCGTTGTACAACCGGGCATTGCTTTATCAGCAACTGAAGCAATACCGCAAGGCGATTGCCGACTACGACAAAGTGATTAAGAAATATCCTTACTTATCGTCGCTCTATTTTGCCCGTAGCGAATGCAAGCGCCTGTCGGGCGATTTGGCAGGCGGTGAAAAGGACTACAACAAGTCGAAGGCTATGCGCCAGCGCCACGAGGAGCGCAAGCATATTGTGAAGGACGATGGCAACAACGCTGTGGCTGATGCCGCGGAGGAAAATCCTGAGGACGTGATGAAACGGCTGTCATCGCTCGAAACGGTGGAGAACGACCATGCTGCCATCAAACCGGAATACGACAATAAATATAGAGGAAAGATTCAAAACTACGATCTGCCTGTCAACATCGAAAGCTTCTATGCTTTGACTTATTTCGACAAGACTACGGAAATCCGTACCGACGCTTTCTATCAGAAAGAGTTGGACGAACTGAACACGAGCCTATACTTGCGCGACAAATTGTATATGACCAACGTGGCCTACAAAATGACTGAACGGGAGGTGGAAACACAGTTTGAACTCATCCGCCACTACACGGCGCTGCTCAATTCCAACGACAAGCGCGCTGTGGATTATTTCGGTAGGGCGGTAAGTTATATCCTTGTAAAGAACTACGATTCGGCAATATCGGATTTGACTAATGCCATAGCGCTGAGCCCACGGTTTACGTTGGCTTATTTTGCGAGGGCGTACGCTGTCTACGGCAAGATTCAAGAGACGCAAGTGGCAGAATCGGGGAGTGAGCACCACTCGTCGGACGACCGCCTTGCTGAGATGGCTCGCTATTCAGAGGTCGTTGCCGATTACGATAAGGTTGTGGAACTGTCGCCAAATTTGATTTATGCCTACTTTAATAAAGGTAATATCTATTATTTGCAGAACGACTACACTTCGGCAATTAGTTGCTACACCAGTGCAATTGAAGCCAAGTCGGATTTCGGAGAGGCATACTTCAATCGCGGTGTCGCGTACTTTAGACTCGGCAATTTCGACAAAGGCATGTCCGACCTAAGCCGCGCAGGCGAATTGGGCATCGTTTCTTCCTACAATCTGATCAAGCGAATGCGCCGAAATTCACGATAGTTAAAACCGAAATGCTAAAAAACGGCTGAAAAATATTTGGAGTAGTGATAAAATGAGTATTTTTGCAGACAAAATCATGCGTTAGTTGTATTTATGCAATGATTAAAAAATAGAAAATTATGAATATTAAATTTCCAGATGGAAGCATTAAGCAATTTGAAGAGGGAACAACGCCCTTGCAGATTGCGGAAAGTATCAGTCAGCGGTTGGCACAGGACGTGCTGGCTGCAACAGTCAATGGTGATGAATGGGATTTGACACGTCCAATTGTAAACGACGCGGAAATCAAACTTTTCAAATGGGATGACCCAGAGGGAAAGCACGCTTTTTGGCACACATCGGCTCACTTGCTCGCTGAAGCGTTGCAGGAGTTGTATCCAGGCGTGAAATTCGGCATTGGCCCGGCAATTGAAAATGGTTTCTACTATGATATCGATCCAGGTGAAAACACTATAACAAGTGCTGATTTCGCCAAGATTGAAAAGAAGATGTCGGAATTGGCATCACGCAAGGAAGCCGTCGTGCGTAAGGACATTTCAAAGGCAGATGCGCTGAAGATGTTTGGCGACCGCAATGAAACCTACAAGTGCGAACTTATCAGCGAACTTGAGGACGGCTCGATTACAACATATACACAAGGCAATTTCACCGACTTGTGCCGCGGTCCGCACATCCCTAACACTGGCGTGATTAAGGCTGTGAAGGTGCTGTCGCTCGCAGGCGCTTACTGGCGCGGCGACGAGAAGCGCAACCAGTTGGTTCGTGTATACGGTATCTCGTTTCCTAAAAAGAAAATGCTCGACGAGTATCTCGTGATGCTTGAAGAGGCAAAGAAGCGCGACCATCGTAAAATCGGCAAGGAAATGGAACTCT
>CAVEIP010000079.1:0-9550 GCA_963615935.1 [Ruminococcus] lactaris
CAACACACCGCTGCAGATTGAACTGGATCTCGTATTGCCCGATGGACACGAGTGGACCAACACACCGAAAGAGCACCTTGAGGAGTTCTACAAATCGTTTGACGAAATCAAGGACAACAACTACGACGGTTTTATCGTCACTGGTGCACCCGTGGAGATGCAGGACTTCGAGACCGTTGACTACTGGCCGCAACTAAAAGAAATTTTCGACTGGTCGCGCAAGCACGTCACATCAACCGTCCACATCTGCTGGGCTGCAATGGCGGGGCTCTACCACCACTACGGCATCAAAAAGCATGTGTTGGAGCAGAAATTATCAGGTGTGTTTGAGCATCGTGTGCTCGAGAAAAGTAACCCACTGTTCAGAGGCTTCGACGACGTGTTCTACGTGCCCCACAGCCGCCATTCGGAGGTGCGGAAGGAAGACATCCTGAAAGTGAAGGAACTCTCAATTGTGTCGGAAAGCGACGAAAGCGGTGTCTACATCATCATGGCGCGCAACGGCCGCGAAATCTACATCACAGGCCACTCGGAGTATTCGCCAATGACGCTCGACTACGAATACCACCGCGACCTGGCGCGCGGAATGAATCCCCATGTGCCAAACCACTACTACATCGACGACGACCCTAAGAAGGGTCCGCTGGTGAGATGGCGCAGTCATGCCAACCTATTGTTCTCCAACTGGTTGAACTATTTCGTCTACCAGGAAACGCCATTCGACATCCACGACATCAAATAGCGTCCTATGAAGCAACCGCGCACCATCGAACTGCTGTCGCCGGCAAAAAATGCCGACATTGCCATCGCCGCCATCCAGCATGGCGCCGATGCCGTATACATCGGCCCAGACCGCTTTGGCGCCCGCTCGTCGGCTGGCAACTCTGTGGCTGAGATTGCCCGCGCGGTGGACTATGCCCATCACTTCAACGCCCGCGTGTATGCCACGGTCAACACCGTGCTGCTCGACAACGAACTGAAAGAGGCAGAGCGTCTCATCCGCGACCTCTATGCCATCGATGTCGATGCCCTTATTGTGCAGGACATGGGCATACTCCGCCTCGACCTCCCTCCCATTGCGCTCCACGCAAGCACGCAGTGCGACACACGGAGCGCTGCGAAGGCGCGCTTTCTCGAGGATGTGGGCTTTTCGCAGATTGTCCTCGCCCGCGAACTCACAATGGATGAGATCTCCGATATACGCAAAGCCACGACCGTGCCGCTGGAATGCTTCGTCCACGGAGCATTGTGCGTGAGTTACAGCGGCCGCTGCCACGCCAGTTGCGCCTTGCGCGGACGCAGCGCCAACCGCGGTGAGTGTGCCCAACTGTGCCGCCTGCCCTACGACCTCATCGACGGCAACGGCAACACGCTCTTCCATCAGAAACACCTACTCTCGCTCCGCGACTTTAATCAAGCCGACCGACTGGAGGCGCTGCTCGGCGCTGGAGTGTCGTCGCTCAAGATTGAAGGACGGCTGAAGGACGTTGCCTACGTGAAGAACGTCACCGCCGCCTACAGCCAACGACTCAACGAGATATGCGCAGCCCATCCCGACCTCTACCACCGTCGCGCCAACGGCACGTGCGTCTATGGTTTTGAGGCGGATGCCGCCAAGAGTTTCAACCGCGGTTTCACCCACTATTTTTTCGACTCGCGGAAAGAGCCCGGCAAACTGTCGTCGCCGCTCACCCCTAAATCCATAGGCGAGCCGCTCGGCAAGGTGAAAGCCATCCACGGCAACGCCATCGTCATTGACACGCAAAAGACTATTACCAACGGCGACGGACTGATATTTTTCGACAACGATGCACTCGTGGGCTTCCGCGCCAACTCGGTATCGGGCCATTCCGTCACACCGTTTGAGCGCATCCGCATAGCCAAAGGCACTCCTCTGCGAAGAAACTTCGACAAGAAGTTTACCGACGCCCTCGATAGCGAGAAGTCGGCAACCCGACTCATCGATGTTGACATCCATTGCTGGCAAGTGGCTGGAGGCATTGCCACTGAGATTGCCGACACACGCGGCAACCGTGCCGTGGTGCGCCACGACATCGACCTCTTACCAGCGCAGTCCGACCAGGCTAACGCACGCCAGAAGGTGTTTGCAAAACTCGGTAGCACCGTCTACCGCCTGCGCTCGCTCGACAACGGCAACACCGCCATGCTATTTATTCCGGCATCCATTCTCGCCACAATCCGCCGCGATGCCGTCGAAGCCCTCAATCGGAGCATCCGCCTGCGCCACTCCTACGACCATCGCCGCCAGGAGCAGCAAGTGGACTATGTAGCCGACCGCCTCACCTATACCGACAACGTGGCAAACCGCCTAGCGCGGAAATTCTACGAAGACCACGGCGTAAAGGAGATTGCCCCCGCAATGGAAACAGGCAGCAAGGCCAAGGTTGGCGACGTGCTGATGACCACACGTTTCTGCCTCCGCCGCGAATACGGACGCTGTCTGCGCACACCAGAAGGCAAGAAATGGAACAAGGACCTTACCCTTGTTTCGGGAAACATCGCAATGGCAGTGGACTTCGATTGCGCCAACTGCGAAATGCTCCTCCGCCACAAATAATATTTCCAAAGCATTAGGCTTTCACAATCTGAATAAGTATCAGTCTGCAAACTGATAACATATTAGCATTAGACAAATGGAAAGCAACGATTTGAGATAAAGAGTGACATTAACTCTGAAACAGATACAAATAATACCATTGTAGACCAATTAATAAACCACCTACTAGAGCAAAATATACCTGTTTTTGGTAGGGATGCTATGGGGGAGTTCTTGAAAACTCATAAGTTGGAGAATCTTCAGCAAATGGTGAGCAATTACTATAGGCCTTTGGAAGATGCAAGAGAAGTAGAAGTGTTAAGACATGACCTGTTTGGAAAATTCAAAGAGAAATCTTCTTTTGGATGCATCGGCAGGACTGCAAATTATTGGTATCTTTGTGATTACTTTGGAGATAGCAATTACAAAGTAAGAGCGCAAATCTTCATTGATGGTAATGAACAATTCTTAAAGGCGTTTGAGAATGCAATCAGAGGTAAAACTTTCAGAGATGCAGAAGGGTTTAATAGGTGGTTTGAAACTTTTAGAACTACCCAAGGAAAACATTATAATGGTTGGGCTGATGCTAAAGTCAGAATCACAACAGATGGAAATGCTGGAATGGATGCATCAAAACTTCAAGGCTCACAAGATGCCAACCAAGGAAGAGGTAATGGATATGGCTCAGTATATAATGCAGAACTTGGAGTAGAAGCCTTTACAACTCCTCAAGGGGAAGTCTATGGCTTTGTAGACAAAGATGGTAACATGTATCTTGATGAAACCAAGATTTCTCCTGAACATCCTATCCATGAGTATACTCATCTTTGGGACAGAGCTGTACAGAAACATAATCCTGCACTTTGGAATAAGGGTGTTGAACTTATGAAGCAAACATCCTTATGGAAAGATCACGAAAAACGTTGCCGTGAAATCTTTGATGAAGCAAACGATTGTATCAGTGCTATTCAAGTGTATGGCCAGAAGAAAGCCGCTGGGCGAGATTTTCGCTCCAGCGGCTTTGAACAAATACTAACTTAGATTTTACAATCTTATGTCTAAACAAATATGAATGTGCGCTCCAGCCAGTACACCAAGATGCCGGCAAGATAGCCGATGAAACACATCAAGGAGATGTGGCGCATATACCATCCGAAGGAAATCTTTTCGAGTCCCATAACCACCACGCCAGCAGCGCTGCCAATGATAAGCATACTTCCGCCCACACCTGCACAGTAGGCAAGCAACTGCCAGAACGGTCCGTCCTGCACAAACATCAGCAGTTCAGGGTCGGCAGCCGCTGCAGCCGCTGGGGCGATGTCGTACATGCCCATACAGCCTGCAACCAACGGTACATTGTCGACAATCGAAGAAACCACGCCAATAACGCCTGTAACTAGATAAGCGTTGCCGTTGGTGGCATTCTCGAGCCAACTGCCGAAACTCGACAACACGCCAATTTCGCTCAATGCCGACACTGCCATCAGGATGCCGAGGAAAAAGAGGATTGTGGAAAGGTCAATCTTATGCAGAATCTTCGACACGCGCTCCGTCAAAGTGCCCTCGATTTCGTGGGATTCGCGCAAGAAGATTTCCGTCATCACCCAAAGCACGCCGAGCACGAAGAGAATGCCCATAAATGGAGGCAGACCAGTGAGGGTGCGGAAGAACGGCACAAACATCAAGCCGCCTACACCAACCACAAACACAGCCACGCGCTGTCCGTGACTAAGCGCTGAAGTGGAGAAATCTTCGCTGTCGGTGGTCTGCTCCAACTTGCCTTTGAGTTTGTACTGCAACAGGAACGTTGGCACAGCAATCGAAACCAATGCAGGGAAGAACACTTCCTTAATCACGCCAACCGAAGTGATGTTACCCTTGATCCACAACATGATAGTGGTCACATCGCCGATGGGCGAAAATGCGCCGCCGCTGTTGGCAGCAAGGATGATGAGCGAGGCGTAGATCATGCGGTCGTTGCGCTCCTGCACGAGTTTGCGGAGCACCATTATCATCACGATGCTCGTGGTGAGGTTGTCGAGCACTGCCGACAAAATAAAAGTAATGAGCACGATGCGCCATAGCAGCGAGCGTTTGCTTGAGGTGCGCAAACGGTCGCGCACAAAGACGAAACCGCCGTTGGAATCCACCACCTCAACAATGGTCATCGCTCCCATCAGGAAGAACAAAATCTCACAGGCGTCGCCGAGATGACTAAGCAGAATGCTCTGCGTAACAAACTGACGGGCTGCTTCAACAGAATCGCCAAGGTCGAATGCTCCTAAAAACCGAGTGAAATCCTCGGCATGAAACTCCGTCACATAGTCGAAGCAACCGACCATATAAAGCGACCAACAAACTACACACATCAACAAGGCAGTGGCCGTCTTGTTGATTTTCAAGCCGCTTTCCAATGCTATACAAGCATATCCGATGAGAAAGACGGCTACAATAATTACAGTTAACACCATAGTATCAAAAAAGGGCTTTAATAGTTTAGAATTTTGCGTTGTAAAAATAGCAATTTCCGCCGTTTTTAGGCGATTTTTTTTGCATGTTTTAAAACACAATTCAACAGCCAATTTGCATTTAATGCCTAAATAGAGTAATTTCGCAGACAAAATGGAAACAGAAGAAGTAACTATGCTGGAAATCGGGAACGCATTGGTCAGTCTTGACCTCATTGAGCAGTTTTTCTGCTGCGACCTTGACAAATGTCTTGGGGAATGTTGCATCGAAGGCGATGCCGGGGCCCCTATCACAAAGGAAGAATACCGCAAAATCAAGGAAATCCTACCCATCGTGTGGGACGACCTGCTGCCGCAAGCCAAACGGGTGATTGAGGAGCAGGGTGTGGGATATGTCGACGAAGAGGGCGACCTCGTTACCTCGATTGTCGATGGCCGCAATTGCGTGTTTACTTGCTACGGCAACAACGGCATGTGCCTATGCGCCATCGAGAAAGCCTACCGTGCCGGCAAGACCGACTTCTACAAACCAATATCCTGCCATCTCTACCCTGCCCGCTTGCAGGAGTTTCCCGACTTCACGGCGGTGAACTATCACCGCTGGAAAATCTGCAAGGCAGCGGAAGTGATGGGACGCAAAAACCACGTGCGCCTCTACCAGTTCCTTGAAGGCCCGCTCACACGGCGCTTTGGCAAAGACTGGTACGACGAACTCCGCGCCGCCTGCGAAGCCTACCTTGCTGAATACGGCGAATAGTTTTCAGAATAGTTTTGACTTATAATCTCATTTTGACGCATTGATTTTTTGCGTTTTAAAAATTTCACCTTATCTTTGCAATGGATTAAGGGCGGTTTTCTTATTTACAATCTATCAGCCGCCAATAGTCACAAACACCCTACATTTTTTCAAAAAACAATTCTGAGACATAGCATCTGCAATCCAGAGGCTAATTCATTATCGCAACGTTCAACATACACGATATGTACAATTTACAGGAATTAAATGCAGCAACTCCTGAACAGCTGCAAGAAATTGCCAAAACATTCGACATCAAGAAAGCCGACAAAATGGCTACCCAAGACTTGATTTTCACGATTCTCGACGAGCAGGCCATAAACCGCGCCAAAGAGTCGGCTTCGAAAGTGGAGGCAAAAAAGAGCAAAGGCAGAACAAAGAAACAACCAGCCGAAAAGCCTGCCAAAGAAGAAAAGCCTGCTGCAAAGGCTACTAAAAAGGCTGAAAAGAAGCAGAACGACACCGCAACCGCCACGGAAGCGGCTCCCATTGCCAACGCTGACGACAAAAAGAAGGCAGAAAAGAAGCCTGCACAGAAACGCACTTCGAAAAAGAAAGAGGCTGAAGCCAAAGACGCAGAAGAGGCAGTACCCGTTGCCGTAGAGGCGCAAGCTACTCCAGCAGAAGCACCTGCAACCGAGGCGCCGAAGCCTACTGAACTGACAATCTTCGATGCGCAACCAGCAGAAGAAGCGCCTGCAAAGGCTGAAGCAGCAGAGCCGGAAGAAGCACCAGCAGAAGAACCTGCTGCACAGGCTGAGCCACAAGCGCCCGAAGCAAAGGTTGCCGAACCGGCAAAGAAGCCCGACAACGGATTTAGCTCGTTCTTCCCATTCAGCAACGGTGCGCAGAAGTTCGTACCGCGCTCACAGCGCCAGCAACAGGCACAGGCCGACAACGGCGAACAGGCTCCACAACAGAACGAGCCACGCCAGCAACCTCAACAGCAACAGCAGCCAAAGAACCAGAAAGGCAACCGCCGCCAACAGCAGCAACAGCAGCAACGCAACAACAAGCAGCAGCGCCAACAGCCGCAACAGCCGCTCTACGACTTCGACGGCATCATCAAAGGCGTGGGCGTGCTTGAAGTGATGCCCGACGGCTACGGTTTCCTCCGCTCGTCGGACTACAACTACCTGTCGTCGCCCGACGACATCTACGTGTCGCAGTCGCAAATCAAGCAAAACGGCTTGAAGACTGGCGACGTGGTGGAGGGCTCTATCCGTCCGCCAAAAGAGGGCGAAAAGTTCTTCCCACTTTGCAGCGTCGACTCTATCAACGGCCGCACCACCGAGTTTGTGCGCGACCGCGTGCCATTTGAGCACCTCGTGCCGCTGTTCCCCGACGAGAAGTTCGACCTCACCTCAAGTCCAAAGACCTGCAACATCTCGACACGCATCGTCGACATGTTCTCGCCTATTGGCAAAGGTCAGCGCGGATTGATTGTGGCGCCGCCAAAGACTGGTAAGACAATCCTGCTCAAAGACATCGCCAACGCCATCTCCGAAAACCATCCAGAAACCTATATGATTATTCTCCTCATCGACGAGCGCCCTGAGGAAGTGACCGACATGGCTCGCAGCGTTAACGCTGAAGTCATAGCCTCAACCTTTGACGAACCGGCAGAGCGCCACGTGAAGATTGCAGGTCTCGTGCTCGAGAAAGCGAAACGCATGGTTGAGTGCGGCCACGACGTGGTCATCCTGCTCGACTCCATCACCCGCCTCGCCCGCGCCTACAACACTGTGTCGCCAGCTTCGGGCAAAATTCTTACTGGTGGTGTCGATGCCAATGCGCTCCAGAAGCCAAAGCGATTCTTCGGTGCTGCCCGCAACATCGAAAACGGTGGCTCGCTCACAATCATCGCTACGGCATTGATCGAGACTGGCTCGAAGATGGACGAAGTGATTTTCGAGGAATTCAAAGGAACAGGCAATATGGAACTGCAACTCGACCGCAAGTTGTCGAACAAGCGCATCTTCCCTGCCGTCGACATCATCTCGTCGAGCACCCGCCGCGACGACCTTCTGCTCAACCAGGACACCATCAACCGCATGTGGATTCTCCGCCGCTTCCTCTCCGACCGCACGCCAATCGAAGCGATGGAATTCATCAAAGACCGCATGGAGAAGACCCGCAGCAACGAGGAACTCCTGCTCACGATGAACGACTAACGCATCTCTTTCACATACACCACACGGCGGCGACATCAAGCAATTGGTGCCGCCGCTTGTTTTTTTTCGACTAAGGAGAAGTGACGATTGCAAGATAATGTGTAATTTTACCTTCAATAAAAAACTAAGAAACGATGTCAATAACTCTCTGTGGACTATCAACAATGGCTCTGATGGATCTTGCAGCCATCTCCGCACAGCCATGGCTCCCGATGCTCGTGGGCACATACACCGACACTACAAGCGACGGCATTTACAGTTACCGATTCAACCAGGAAACTGGCGTTGCCGAACTCACAGCAACGACCGAGGCAACAAACCCCTCGTTTGTAATCTTTTCGAAGGACGGCAACAACGTTTATGCCGTGGACGAGTCGGGAAAAGACACCGATGCGGTGGTGGCGTTCCGCTACAACGGCATCGACAAACCTCTTGAGCGGATAAACTCTCTGCCCACAGAGGGCAAAGCCCCGTGCAACCTGTCGACCGACAGCAAGCACGTGTTTTCGGCAAACTACACCGGTGGCAGCATCACAGAATTTTTCATCGACAACAATGGCGGATTCAGCAACATGACCAACCGCCTCGACTTTCCGCTGATTGGCCCTGCACCCGACAAGGATAGACAGCAGTCAGCCCATCTGCACTGCGTGATGCCCGCACCCGACGGCAAATACTTGCTCGCCTGCGACCTCGGCAACGACTGCATCTACACGCTTACCGTCAACGAAGCCAACGACCAACTCTCGATTGTTGAAACCACCCACGTCAAGGCCGGTTCAGGTCCGCGCCACATCACCTTCGACGCTGACGGCAGCCACGCCTACCTCATCACCGAACTGTCGGGAGATGTGATTGTGTTTGCCTATAGCAACGGACATCTCACTGAGCAGCAGACAGTGCGTTGCGACAACCTTCAAGGCCGCGGAAGCGCCGACATCCACCTGTCGCCCGATGGCCGATTCCTCTATGCCTCCAACCGCTTACGCTGCGACGGGCTGACCATCTTCAGCGTCGATGCCAAGACAGGCTTGCTAAAATATGCCGGCAACCATCCCACAGGACGCCATCCGCGCAACTTCGCCATCACGCCCAACGGACGCTTCCTGCTCTGCGCCTGCCGCGACAGCGACTGCATCCAGGTTTATGCCATCGACCCAGAAACAGGCTTGCTAACCGACACCTGCCAGGACATCAATCTCTCGCGCCCTGTCTGCATCAGGTTTCAATAGCCGCAAATTGTTTTACTGTAATTGGTTGAGAGCATTCTGTGCTTTCTCGTATCCTTGCTCAGCCGACTTTTTGTACCACTTCACTGCTTCGGCAACATCTTTGGTTACTCCTTCGCCGTTGTAATAGCGATTGCCCAGGGCAAATTGCGCAAGTGCATTCCCTTGTTCAGCCGACTTTCTATACCAATTCACCGCTTCGCTAAAATCCCGAGCAACCCCTTGGCCGTAGTAATAGCAAATGCCCAGGTTATATTGCGCATCGGCATGCCCCTGCTCAGCCGACCGCCTGTACCACTTCGCCGCTTCGACAAAATCTTTTGGCA
>CAVEIP010000080.1:0-1189 GCA_963615935.1 [Ruminococcus] lactaris
GAGCGCAAGATAGATGAAATCAGCGAAGTTTTAGAAACAAGGCTAAAAGATCGTCTTGATGAATTCGGAGTCAAGATGAAACATATAGATATCAGTAGCATTGAGATTGACAAAGAGACAGAAGCTTACCAAGAAGTAAAAGAGCTGACAGGTGGACTCACAGCAAAGACCATGCAAGCTCAGGCCAGCGTCAATATCAAGAATATGCATGACATGCAGGCTATAAATGCGGAAAATATGGCTGAAACATTGCGCATACAACGAGAAGAAGCCCAACGTGCGCAGCGACTTCAAACAGAGTCCAACTTTATGGGAGCGCATGCACTTGACCAGCAGGCAAATGTACTACAAACGGCTGCAAGCAATCTTGGTCAGATGAGCAACATGGGCACAGGCGGTATGAATCCGGCAGGAATGATGACTGGCATGATGATGGGAGGAGCCATGGGCGGTCAGATGGCAAATATGATGAACAGTATGGGTCAGCAGGTGCAGAATGCGATGAGCACCCCTCCACCAATGCCAAATGTGCAATATATGATTTCGTTGAATGGTCAACAGTCTGGACCTTTTGCTATGCAGCAGTTGCAACAAATGGCACAAACAGGACAGTTGACAAGAAACACCTACGTATGGAAACAAGGTATGACTCAATGGGAACTTGCAGGCAATGTACAGGAACTCAGTAGCCTATTTGCGCCTGCTTGTCCGCCACCGCCCCCTGGAATGCCTACTCCACCCGCACCGTAACATAAAAAAAATGCGCATATGAATGATAATTGTTTTTTCTCTATTGACAGGCTTGTGGAGTTTGGTTTGGGTATGGCAATGGCTCAGCAGATGGTACAGGTTATGAACCAATCAATAAAGCAAATGTATGTGCCAGGATCCATTCAATCAATGCCAACTTCACAGGCTCAGCCAATCTACGTTGCTGTGAATAGCCAGTCTGTCGGACCTCTTTCAGAAAGAGAGTTTATTCGCATACTTACTGAAAAGAAAATAACTAAAGACACTCTTGCCTGGATGCCAGGTATGCTTGGCTGGAAGCCAATCGAACAGATTCCAAACATCTTGAAGATTATTGCAATGGTACCACCGCCAATACCTAATAATTCTGAAGTAAAATGAAAGCAAACATCTTCCTTACGTTTATCAGTGTAATGCTGGCAGCTTTAATCGGCTATTG
>CAVEIP010000080.1:1199-9486 GCA_963615935.1 [Ruminococcus] lactaris
AAGTAGCGCCATTTGCCTTGTTGCCACATTGATTCCAGTGCTTGGACTACAATACAAATCAGGAAAACTTGGAACGAATATCAGAGTCCTTTCTGTGATATTTTTCATAATATTCCTTATCAGTCATTTCTGTTTTGCTGGCTTTGGAGTCAAGATGCCACACTACATAATATGCAATGGCATATTGCTGATTATCTACCTTGCAATATTTTATAAGTTGCAAGGAATAACAGATATCTAGCCAACTTCCGTTTGAGGACAATGAAACGAGTTCATCAAATCTTATTATTGATTTGATGAACTCGTTTCAAATTATTAGGGCAACGTTATTCACTCCGCCGCAAATTGTTAGGGAGAATCCGAGGAGTTTTGTAACTTTGGGAATTAAAAACCCGATTCATTATGAAACGACTCGCTATCGCCTATCTGCTCTTTGCAGCAGTGCTGCCCGCAGCGGCACAGACCACAAAAGAAGAGATGCTGGCTTCGCCTGAAAAGACTGCCGGCGTTTACTACGCATATCCGGCGCCTTCGTCGACCAGCCACTACACCAAGGCTCCGAAGGGCTACACGCCTTTCTACATCAGTCACTTCGGCCGCCACGGCTCGCGCTACCTCATCTCCGACTCCGAATACACCGCACCTATCGCCGTGCTCGAGAAGGCTGACAAGGCTGGTGCGCTTTCGGCTCTCGGCAAGGACGCTCTCCAGCGCCTGCGCGACATCTATGTGGAGTCAGCAGGACGCAACGAGGACCTTTCTCCACTGGGCGTACGCCAGCACCGCGGCATCGCCGAGCGCATGTTTGGCGCATTTCCGGAGGTGTTCAAGGGCAACCGCAGCATCGAGGCGCGCTCGTCGGTGATACTGCGCTGCGCCATGAGTATGGCTGCTTTCGGCGACCGCCTCAAGGAACTCAATCCTCAACTGAAAATCTCCTACGAGTCGTCGCAGAAATATATGCCCTACCTCACCGGCCGCAGCGATGAAGCCAACGCCTTCTGCAGCAAGAGCGGTCTCTGGCGCGCCGCCTACAACAAGTTTCGCGCCGAGCAGACCCATGCCGACCGTTTCGTAGGCGCCCTGTTTTCCGACAAGGCATACGTCGACCAATACGTCGAGCCTAAGGAACTGATGTGGCAGTTCTACTGGGTGGCTTCCGACCTGCAAAACATGGAGACAAAGATTCGCCTCTACGACCTGTTCACGCCCGAAGAACTCTTCGACCTGTGGCAGTGCTTCAACTACCAGTTCTACTCCACCTGTGCCAACCACGCCGACTCCAACGGCGCCGTGCGCGACAGTTACAAACCCCTCTTGCGCAACATCATCGAGAGCGCCGATGCGGCAATCGCCGACCCTACGCAGGCGGCTACGCTCCGGTTTGCCCACGACTCCAACATCACTCCGCTGGCAGCCTTGATGGGCATCGAAACCTACGACGTGGCGCGCCGCGACCCGGCAACGCTCTACCAATACTGGACAGACTTCAAGGTGTCGCCGATGGGCGCCAACCTGCAGATAGTGTTCTACAACAAGAAAGGCGGCTCCACTGCCAACATTCTCGTCAAGGTGCTGCTCAACGAGCAGGAGGTGCACATCCCCGTGGCAACCGATTCGTTCCCCTACTACCGATGGAGCGACGTGCGCGCATATTACGCCAAGGTTGTGGGCATGTAGTCCTTTTTTGGCTCTGCGTGGCGTGAGAATAACGAAAAATGCTTATTTTTGCGATTATGAATAATCAGATCAACGAAATTCAAGACGAAATTATTGACGAATTCAGTGGCTTCGGCGACTGGATGGACAAATATTCCTACATCATTGAAATGGGCAACGCCCTGCCTCCTATCGACGAGTGCCACAAGACGCCCGACAACATCATCGAAGGCTGCCAGAGCCGCGTGTGGCTCAACGCCGAATACAAGGACGGACGCATCCATTTCGAGGCCGACAGCGACGCCATCATCGTGAAGGGCATCATCTCGATGCTCGTGCGCGTGCTCTCCGACCAGACCCCGAGCGACATCCTCGATGCCAACCTTTACTTCATCGACAGCATCGGCCTGACGGAGCACCTGTCGCCCACCCGCAGCAACGGCCTGCTCGCCATGGTGAAACAGATTAAGATGTATGCCTTGGCCTACAAAACCAAAGAACAGGAAAAGTAATGAAGCAACAACTCAAAAATCCGTGGGTCATCGTGACGATTGCCGTCACCCTGATTGTGGCAGTGCTCTACGCCGCCCTCCCGCTGTTTTCAATCCCATTGTTCGGGTTTAACTACGGATGGGACTATGTGCGCACATTCTTCAACATAGGCAAATACATGGAGATGGTGCCGTTCCTCATGCCGTTTATCGGCTTCGTCGGCACAGTGGCATGCCTGCTCACCAAGAGCCGCGGCCCGCACATCCTGTCGGTGTCGTTCACCGCGCTGCCGCTGATGTTTTTCGGCTACTTCGTCTACATGATTGCCTCCTACCCGCAGGGCGAGATTCTCGGCGAGAACTTCGAGATGGTGTCGATTCTCACCACCCTCAACTGGTCGCTGTGGCTCTGCCTGGCATTCTCCGTAGTGGCTTTTGCCGTGGCATGCGCCTATGTGTATCTCGAAAACAAGAAATCGAAATCCTAAAATAAGACTCATTATGTTTACATCTCATCCAAAGGGACTGATTCCCGCCGCCCTTTCCAACATGGGCGAACGCTTCGGCTACTACATCATGGCAGCCGTGCTGTCACTGTTCCTCTGCTCGAAATTCGGTCTTAGCGACACCTCGGCAGCAACAGTCTATTCGGTGTTTCTTGCCGGCATCTATGTGTTAAGCCTTGTGGGAGGCATCATTGCCGACCGCACTCAAAACTATAAAGGCACCATCATGACGGGTATCATCATCATGGCACTCGGCTACGTGGCGCTCGCAGTTCCTATCACTGCCACAAGCGACAACTTCACGACGCTGCTCGTGCTCACTTGCGTGGCACTCGTGCTTATCGCTTTCGGTAACGGCCTGTTCAAGGGCAACTTGCAGGCAATCGTAGGCCAGATGTACGACGACATGGAGGCAAAAGCCGCTGCCGAAGGCTCAGAAGCGCTCAAGAAGGTGCAGGGCAAACGCGACACTGGTTTCCAGATTTTCTATGTGTTCATCAACATCGGCGGCTTGATTGCTCCGTTCATTGCTCCGCTGCTGCGCAAGTGGTGGCTGGGCATCCACGGCTACAAATATGTGGCTGAGTTGCCGGCTCTTTGCCACCAGTACATCGGCGGCAACCTCATGCCCGACCAGGTGGAAAACATGCAAAACTATATGGCTCAGGCTGGCATCAACGGCGACATCACTACCGAGGCTTGCCAGTCATATCTTGAGGTGTTCAACCAGGGTGTGCACTTCGCCTTCATCGCTTCGGTGGTGGCAATGCTCATCTCGCTGGTAATCTTCTTCGCAAAGAAGCACCTGTTCCCAACTCCAGGCAAGAAAGAAAAAGCCGGCTCCGTAATTTATACCGCTGAAGAAAAGGCCGCAATGGCAAAAGAACTCAAGCAACGCCTCTACGCCTTGTTTGCAGTGCTCGGTGTTGTAATCTTCTTCTGGTTCTCATTCCACCAGAACGGCGTGTCGCTCTCGTTCTTCGCGCGCGACTTCGTTAAGACTGGCGAATTCCCGCCTGAATTCTGGCAGGCTGTCAACCCGTTCTTCGTGATTGTGCTCACACCAATAATCATGCTCATCTTCGGCTCGCTCAGCAAACGCGGCAAAGAGATTTCCACACCGCGCAAGATTGCCATCGGCATGTTTATCGCAGGTTTGGCTTACGCCTTCCTCGCAATCTATTCCTATGTTGCTGGCTATCCTTCGGGCGAAGCGTTTACAAGCATTGAGGCTATCACTCGCGAATCGATGAAGGCTGGCGCTTGGGTGATGATTGTGACCTACTTCCTGCTCACCGTTGCCGAACTGTTCATCTCTCCGCTCGGACTCTCGTTCGTGTCGAAGGTGGCACCGAAGAGCATGCTTGGCCTCTGCCAAGGCCTCTGGCTCGGCACAACAGCCATTGGCAACATGCTTCTGCCCATCGGCGCACTCATGTACAACAAAATTCCACTCTGGGAATGCTGGGGCGTATTCATCGTGGTATGCTTCATCTCAATGGCTGTGATGCTCGGAATGGTAAACTGGCTCGAAAGAGTAACAAAATAGTGCAATTGGCATAAAAAAGCAGTGCATAAATTTAAAAATAGATTTGTTTCATGTGTTTAAGTGGCGTGGTGCGTGAGCATAGCGCCATTTTTTTGTATCTTTGCCTATACTTTACTAACCAGACCTTTATGGCAAATAACGATAACGAACTGTTCATACCTTGGACGCCAGCGCCTGAAAAGGCGACTGCCGAAAACCCATACCGCGAAGGCCCTGCGCTCACCAAACACGGCCGTCTGCTTGGCCGCGCCCCTGAAATAGACACCGACGACGAGTCGCTGAAACGCACAGTGCTCGACTACTACGACCTGCAGAAGATGGTGCCGTTCTTCAAGGACAAGCCTAAGTTGGTGCACTGGCTGATGCGCATAATGAAACTGGACAACGTGAACTATCTCCACCACCGCAACCTCAACACCCCAGGCGCGCCTTTCGTGCGCGGTCTGCTCGACGATTTCCACATCTCGATGCGTGTTGATGGCGCCAATGTGCTCAACAACCTGCCCGAAGGACCGTTCATCACGGTGTCAAACCACCCGTTTGGCGCGCTCGACGGCATCATGCTCATCGACCTGTTGGCATCACGCCGCAGCGACTACAAGGTGATGGTCAACCTCATACTCAACCACATACGCGGCATGCGCCCCAACTTCATCGCTGTCGACCCACTGTCGAGCAACGACCCCGAGAAGCGCGCCATCACAATGAAAGGCATCAAGGAAGCGATGATGCACGTGCGCCGCGGCCATCCGCTGGGATTCTTCCCCGCCGGAGCGATGTCGAAACTCAATAGTCATCTGCGCATCGAGGACCGCGAGTGGCAACCGTCGATAATCCGCCTCATCCAGCAACTCAACGTGCCTATCGTACCCGTCTATTTCCACGGCCACAACAGCACCATCTTCAACCTCCTCGGCGTAATCAGTTGGCAACTGCGCACATTGCGCCTCCCCGCTGAAGTGTTTGCCCACTGCGGCACAACCTACCACATCTCCGTGGGCGACGTCATCACCCCCGACGAGCAGAAGCAATATGCCGACACCCAAGCCTTCGGCGCAATGCTCCGCCAGCACACCTACGCCCTCCGCTCCCGCAAATAACAGCGGAGTAGGAAAAGCATAATTCAAATGGTTTAACAAAATAGCGCTCCGTCGGGAGCGCTACAATGGTGTGGTTTTTTGGGAATGGTGCGGTAGCGTACTTACAGCACGCAAATACTTGATAGACAGGCTAACCCCAGGCTAAAGCCATGGGGTTTTAGATTATTTCGCCTCTCCGAGGCTCACTCATTTGCTCCGCACTCTTCTAAGTCGACAGGTTTTTCAGCATTTCGGCGAGTTTAGCCACACCAATGGTGGCTGGCTCGGCGATGACGGTAACGTTCTCCACTCCCTCGGGTATCGGGGCTGGTCGGGGGTCAATATAGTAGACTGGCACGCCGTGGCGCACATAGAAGAGCAGCCCGGCTGCGGGATAGACATTGAGCGACGTGCCGATAACCACGAAGATGTCGGCTTCGCGCACGAGGTCGACCGCAGCATCAAAATTGGGCACTGCCTCCTGGAAAAACACGATGTGGGGGCGCACAGGGTCGCCGTACTCATCGCGCGTGTCGACGGAGGTGTCGAGATTGTCGGGTGTGAGGCTATAGACGCGCTCCTCGTGGGTGAGGGAGCGCACCTTCATCAATTCGCCGTGCAGATGGAGCACATTGCTACTACCGGCGCGCTCATGGAGGTTGTCTACGTTCTGCGTGATAATCTGCACATCAAAGTCCTCCTCAAGTGCCTTCAGCCCGAGATGGGCTGCGTTGGGCTCAACCTTCATCAGGCTGTGGCGCATGTCGTTGTAGAACTTGTGGATAAGTGCTGGGTTGCGGACAAAGCCATCGTGGCTCGCCACCTCCATCACCGGATAATTGTTCCACAGTCCGTTGGCGTCGCGAAACGTAGGCACACCGCTCTCGGCGCTTACGCCCGCACCTGTAGATACAACCAGTTTCTTCATTGTCTTACTTTATGTTAAGGAGTTCGCGGAATGTCTGCGGAATCTCGATGTTGTTGTTAAGCGATTTAAACTTGTCGCTGCCCACACCGATGGCAAACACTGGCACTGGGTTGCCCGTATGGCTATAGGTGGTGAAGCCGAAGCCGTTCTTGTGGTTAAGTATGTTGAACACCACCGACGAGAATTGGTTAAAGTCCTTATAGAGAGTCTTCTCCGACGCGCCGCTGTCAATCTTTTCGAAGGCTTCCTTAATGGCGCTCTCTTCCTCTTCAGTCACAGGGATGTGGCTCCAGAGTCCGAGTTTCGTTTCCATCAAGCGATGCACTTCATCCCACGAGAGTTTGTTGCGCATGCAGTAGTCGTTGAAGTTTTCCTTCGACATGCTGCGCCAGTCGATGTCGGCAAGCGTAGGCACTTTGTTGCCTTTGTCCACACCGAGGGTCATGCCGCCAGTGTCGTGGTCGGCAGTAACCACAATCAGAGTCTCGTCAGGGTGCTGGCGATAGAATTCGTAAGCCACACGGAGCGACTCCTGGAAGTTGAGCACTTCCTTCACCACCGTAGCGCCATCGTTGGAGTGGGCAGCGTGGTCGATGTTGCCGCCTTCCACCATCATGTAGAAATGGTCGGGACTCACGCGGAGCATGTGGCTGAGGCAAGCCTCAGTGAGTTGGCGCAATTTGGGCGCGCCCTCGATGCTGTCAATGGTGTATGGGAAGTCGTTGCATTTCTCAGGCGTTCCTGCCGCAACAAGGATTTTCTTGCTCTTAGTGTTGCCTTTAAGGTTGTCGAGGCCGTAGACCACGTCGTAGCCCTGTTTGGTGTATTCCTTGAAGATTGGCGCGCACTTGTCGGCTCCATACTTAGCCATGAGGGTGTAAGCGCCGCCGATAAAGTCGAAATTGCTCTTTGCGCCGTCCTTGTTGATGCCTTCATACATCTTGCGGTTGAGTTGGTGAGCATACTGCGTTGCCGGAGTTGCATCGTCGAAAGCCACCGAGGTGATTACGCCCACGCCCCAGCCGCGCTCCTTCAGTTGCGAAGCCACACTGATAACGTTCACTGAGTCGGCGTTCA
The DNA here is from genome assembly GCA_963615935.1 of [Ruminococcus] lactaris. Taxonomy (GTDB): domain Bacteria; phylum Bacteroidota; class Bacteroidia; order Bacteroidales; family Muribaculaceae; genus Limisoma. The sequence continues at coordinate 8,489 of CAVEIP010000080.1, forward strand.
TGCCAATCATGCCGTTGTTGGCCTTCGAACCCGTAGCGAGCGCTGTGCCGGCTGCCGCTGAGTCTGTGATTGGGCTGCTGGCTGAATAGGTCAGCGCCATCGATGCCACAGGAAACTGCATCATCAGGATGTTGTCCTTGTTTTTGAGCACCATGCGGTTATAGGTCTCCGCCGAGAGCACATGGCCCATGCCCATGCCGTCGCCGATAAACAGAAACACGTATTTCAGTTCTGCTGAAGCGACAAGCGCCAGCAAGAGAAGCGAGAAGGTAAGGAAAAATTTCTTCATGTCTATTTGGTTTTAGTTGTTCATTTTCAGCATGTCGTCCATAATGTCGCGAGAGTTGTAGAGCCGCGGTATCTTGCGCTGTCCTCCCAACTTGCCACTGCGTTGCAGTAGCCAGTCGTCGAAAAGTCCATGGCGCGCCTCCACCACCGACAGACGGTCGATGAAGATGCCCTGGAAGCGCTTCGCCTCATAGTCGGAGTTCTCGCGCTGAAGCAGGCTGTCGAGGGTGTCGGCAAACCGCTCCATATCTGCAGGGCGCTTGGCAAACTCAATAAGCCATTCGTGGCGGCCTTTGGTGGTTGCGGTGGCATAGACCGGGGCCACGGTATAGTTCTCTACGGCGGCATCCATAAGCCTACAAGCCTTCTCGATGGCGGCGTCGGCATTATGCACCATCAGTTCCTCGCCGAAAGCGTTGATGAAATGCTTGGTGCGGCCCGCAATGGTGATTTTCAGCGGTGCGGTCTGCTCCACGCGCACGGTGTCGCCAATGCGGTAGCGCCAGAGGCCGTTGCAGGCGGTAATCACGAGTTCGTAGGTACGGCCTGCCTCCACCTCGCCCACTGTCAGTGTGTGCGGGTTGGAGGAGTCGGTCTCCGATAGCGGAATAAACTCGAAAAACACACCGATGTCGAGCAGCAGGAGCATAGCCTTAGTGTCGAGCGACGACTGCACGGCAAAAAAGCCCTCGGAGGCGTTGTAGGTCTCC
>CAVEIP010000081.1:0-8232 GCA_963615935.1 [Ruminococcus] lactaris
GCGTAGGAGCCTCCTTGAATTCATCACTGAAAATCACTTTGCCGTCGGCGCTAATCATTCCCCAATTAGCATCATCCGACCCCTTAAACGCAAAGGCTTCCAATTGGCCATTGCCCTCCTTGGCGCACGAAGCCAACGACAATACGGCGACAACCATTGCCGCCATCTTGATAATTAGATTTTTACGCATATTAAATTTGTTTATTTCCCATTAGGTTAATTAATCATACCCCAAAGATAGTGCATTTGTGCAGAAATAACTACCTTTGCCGAGAATTATAGGTTACAATAGATGAAGTATATTAATTTGAAATTGTTTTCATCGTTCTTTAAAATCGGTGCATTCACTTTTGGCGGAGGTTGGGCGATGATTTCACTGCTTGAAGAGGACATCGTAAACAAGCACAAATGGCTTGAAAAAGAAGAGTTTATCGACAACCTTGCTGTAGCGCAGTCGCTTCCCGGCATTATGGCTGTGAATGTTGCCATCGCTGTGGGCTACAAACTCAACAAAATTTGGGGTTCGATTTTTGCTGTGCTTGGCACAATCCTTCCGTCGTTCCTTATTATCCTTGCCATTGCAATGTTTCTCACCCCCGACACTATCAAGAACAACGAAACGCTGACCCGCATCTTCAAGGGCATCCGTCCGGCAGTCGTGGCGCTAATCCTTTCGCCGGTGTTCACCACAGCAAAATCGGCTAAGATCACGCTCAAAAACGCGTGGATTCCAGTAATAATCTCCGTGCTGATTTGGTCAAACCGGCCAATCGTTTCAAGTCCAATACTCTACATCGTAATCGGTGGCCTGTTTGGCTATTTCGTCTATTCAAAGAATTTCCGTGACACCATAAAGAAAGCATAAGGAGGCAAAATCGATGAGCATTTATCTGAAACTTATCTGGGCATACTTCAAAATCAGTATCTTCGGTTTCGGCGGAGGCTATGCGATGTTGTCGCTTATCCGCCACGAGATTGTGGACCGCGGATGGATCACCGAACAAATGTTTACCGACATTGTGGCCATCTCGCAGATGACCCCGGGGCCTATCGGCATCAACTCGGCAACCTACATTGGCTACACCGTGGGCCACGGCATCATTGGCTCAGCCATAACAACTCTGGCAGTGATTCTGCCGTCGTTCCTGCTTGTGCTCTACACAAGCCGCTTCATTCAGAAGCACAAGGAAAGTCCTTACACTAAGGGCATCTTTGCCGCACTGCGCCCTGTGGTTGTGGGTCTTATCGGCTCGGCGGCACTTCTACTGATGAACCGCGAGAACTTCGACGACCTGTTTTCGAGCATCGCCATCTGTGCGGCCGCCTTCGTAATGGCGTTCTTCTATAAGATTCACCCCATCCTGATTATCGTGCTTGCCGGACTTGCCGGCTATATTATCTACTGATATGAACTACGAAGAAGCAATTGACTATCTGTTTAACAAAACATTAGTGTTTCAACATGTTGGCGCTGCCGCCTACAAGCCTGGACTGGAAACCACGCTGCAACTCGATGCGCTGTTCGGCAACCCGTCGAAGGCATTCAAGGCAATCCATGTGGCAGGCACCAACGGCAAAGGCTCTACCTCCCACCTCTTGGCGTCAATACTCCAAAAGGCTGGCTATAAGGTTGGCCTCTACACTTCGCCCCACCTGCTCGACTTCAGGGAGCGCATCCGCGTGGACGGCAAGATGGTCGACGAGGGGTTTGTTAGCCGTTTTGTAGAGCAGTTTGTCGGTTGCAATTTCAAAGGTCGCCAACCGTCGTTTTTCGAACTTGCCACCATCATGGCGTTCAAATATTTCGAAGATCAGCACGTAGACATAGCCGTTGTTGAGGTTGGCCTCGGTGGACGGCTGGATAGCACCAACATAATCTCCCCAGTGCTGAGCATAATCACCAACATATCGTTTGACCACACGCAATTTCTCGGCAACACCCTCGCTGCAATCGCTGGCGAGAAGGCAGGCATCATAAAGCCATCAACACCTGTTGTAATCGGCGAATACACCGAGGAAACGCGCCCTGTGTTTGAGGCAAAGGCGAAGGCAGAGCAAGCGCCGATAACGTTTGCACAGGACAATGACGAAATTCTGGTTGCCGACAGGACCATCGACCGACTTACGCTCCACACCCGCAACTTCGGCACCATCCACGACCAACTGGCGGGCGAATGCCAAACGCTGAACGCTAACACAGTGCTCAATGCGGTAAGGATTTTGAGAGAGGGAGGAATCAAGATTGACGACAAAGCCGTTGCCGATGGATTTCAAACAGTTTGCGACAGCACAGGGTTGATGGGACGATGGATGAAAGTGGGCGACCGCCCGTTCACCGTTTGCGACACAGGCCACAATCCCGGCGGCTTCCAGTATATCGCCGACCAACTGGCGCATTCCGAGTGCAACATGCTGCGCATTGTCATCGGTTTTGTGAGCGACAAGGACATCTCCCACATTCTCAACCACATGCCAAAGGGAGCGACATACTATTTCACCCAGCCTTCTGTGGCGCGCGCATTGCCGTGCAGCAAACTGGCTGAGGCGGCGCAGCAATTCGGTCTCCACGGCAACACATACCCATCAGTTGCCGAAGCCTTTGATGCAGCGAAAGCCGATGCCCTTGCCGACGATATGATTTACATTGGCGGCAGCACATTTATCGTGGCCGACTTGCTATCACTGCTAAAACAGCGCAATTAATCAGGAAGGATTTCTGAAAGTTTGGTGGTGCGGTAGGCGGGTTTGTTGAAGTCGAGGAGGTCTTGCAACTGGGTCAACGCCTCGGCAATAGCCGGCTCTTCGATAAAGTCGGAGTGACCGATTTCATGGTAGCGGTTCATAAATTCCTCTACGGTCATGGATGATATGTTCATTGCCGGCTGAAACGATATTGCCCCTTCATCATCGATTACAGCAGCGAGGAAACCTCCGTCAATCAGTTTGTCAATCACCTCGTTGACCAGTCGCACGGGAATCTGCTTCTTGTCGGCCAAATCCTTTTTGCCGAGCGACTTGTCGCCATTCTCGAAACGCTTCACCACCACAGCAATGACAAACAAAGCCACCTGGTCGACATAGCGCGACGAGGCGTTTTTCACCTGATCGAGGTAATTGAAGCGGAAGAAATTCTGCGAAGAGTAGGTCATCACCGCGCAGGCGATGCAAACCGTCCACGACCACTGCATCCATATCAAGAACAGCGGAAGGAAAGCGAAACTACCGTATACGGCATTGTATTTTGTCACAGAAATCTGCCCATGCACAAAAGCGTACTGGATGAAGTAGAACAACAGTCCGCATACAAAGCCCGGGAGGAGCGCATTCTTGAGTTTCACCTTAGTGTATGGAATCAGCACATTCATGCCCACAAACAACAGGCACAACAGAAAAATAGGAAGCAAATCAAGCAAGAACTTGAGTATCGGCGAGAGTCCGCCAATCGGCGACGACAGCGTGGACTGCACGAAACTCGACAGATAAATCGACAAGCCGCCAGAGCAGATAAGCAAAATAGGCATAATCAGCAGGATGGCGGTGTAGTCGGTGATTATTCGGTAGATTGAACGCCCTTTGCGCACGTTCCACACATGGTTGTAGACCGATTCAATTTTGCGCAGAAGGCTCACCAACGTCCACAACAAGAAAATCACACCGATGCCCACAAACACACCTTTCGACAAAGTGGAGAGGAAACGGTTGACGAAATCGAAAGAATTTTCGAGCATTGCCTGCTGCGCAGGGAGAAGTCGGTACAACTCGTGGACAAGCATCTCCTGCAAGCCGAAGCCTTTGGCAATGGCAAGGAGCAGCGAGAGCACCGGGATGACGGCAAGAAGAGTGGTGTAGGCCAGCGAACTTGCCAAGGTCTGAATGTTTTTGTCGAGAAACGATTTGACCGACAAGTTGACAATCTTGAGCAACTTCACATACCACACATCGCGCGGGTCGCGCCAGACGCTCTCCGTGCAATAGGCATACAACTGCTTGAGTTTCCTTACAGCGATGCGCGCCGTCAGATATATAGTTTTAATTTTCACCATAAAAATAACAGTACGGCTATAAGCCGGGTTATGTCGCAGCCGAAGCCGCGTCCTGTCATTTATCTACGCCTTGTGTCGCCACAAGGCTCTAGCAGCCTACCCCCCGACAATGGACGAGTAACCCTTAAATGCCGGTATACTTGACCTTGCAACCCATAAGATGTGCGGCGCACTATGTTGCCATAGCGCCCGGTGGGCTCTTACCCCGCCTTTTCACCCTTACCACATGCGTGGCGGTTGTTTTCTGTCACATTACTCTGCCGTCGCCGACAGCTTCCCGTTAAGAAATATGGCACTCTGTGTTGCCCGGACTTTCCTCTTACCGGCAAAAGAGCCGGCAAGCGACAGGACACCGTACTGTTGTTTCTGCAAAGATAGTGCAAATCGAGAGCAAAGAAAAGAGCTTGCTCAATTTTCTTTTCCGAGATGTAGCCTATCTTATCAAAAGATAGTGCAAGCAGAGGAAGGACTTTTGTATGCATGACTGCCCATTAAAGAGATGGTTGGGCAAATATCAACTGGCGAATTATGACCTTATCATTATCATTTACATTTACATTGTCATTAACATTATCATTACCATTGTCATTAGGGGTTTCATTGGGGTTTGTTTGGGGTTTTTGACGAAGGGACTTTATACAAAAATGGCTACACCGAATTGGCGCAGCCATTTTTGTATGGGGTTGGTTCTACCCTATTTTACTTGCTTGAGAACTTTCTTGTCTATTTCAACTGGATATTTCTTGTGAAGTTCTGCATCCCATTGCTTCTCAAGATAGTTCTGATAGTCAGCTACGACCTGTCCGCGGACATCGCCCACTTCTTCTGGCTTGGCAACCAATTTGCCGCCAAACACGAAGTAGTCTTTATATTTGTCCTTCTCTTTGGCAACGACCTTTTCACCGCCAAACATTTCAGAATCGACTTTAGCATTTTCGCCCTTAGCGGCAAGCACACGTACAACCTTGAGGTTCTTGCCAAGTTCCTTGCGTAAAGCCGTAACGATAGTGTCTGAACCGAGTTCAGCGATGCGTTGCTTTGCGATGCGGGTAATCGAGTCGCCAGTGGTCTCAACGAGATAACCTTTATATTTTGGTGCGTCCCATTTATATTCCGAACGATGAGCCTCGAAATAAGCCTTCAGGCCTTCAGTGTCGGTCTGCGCTTTTTGCCAAACGTTGCGGTTGCTTACTTCGAAGAGCAACATTCCGTCACGGTATTCGCGCACGAGATTTCCAAAGTCCTTGTTGTTCTTCTCCAGTTGCTGCTTCTCATATTCAAGCACCACTTCACGCTCGGTGTCCTTAAGGCGAGCATCAATAAATCGATATGCCTGTTCGCCAGTCATACGTCCTGGGCGACCCATTCTTGTGATGAGTTCCGACAATGGATATTTATTACCAGCGAGTGTGAAGAGTTGCTCGTTGGAGTTAAGATATTTGTCGATAAACTTGTCGTCAAGGCTATCAGGGAGCGTAACTTCCGCCTTCAAGCGCTTGATGAGTTTGTCGTTTTCAGAGAGTTTGTATTGCTTAAGCAATTGCTCAACCTTTGAATCGACAGCGATATTGCCACGCATGCCAACAAGACCTGTCAATTGGTCGCGAACAGATGCATAGTCGCCAACCGAACGAGAGTCGAGTTTCTTTACAATGTGGATGCCATATTGGGTTTCAAATGGTTCCGAAATTTCACCCTTAGCGAGTTTGAATGACACTTCGTCAAACTGAGGCACCATGCGTCCATGACCGAAATATGGCAATTTGCCGCCTTGCTTTGCAGAGCCTGGATCTTCTGACTCCTTAATTGCGACCTTCTCAAAATCAGCGCCACCTTTGACCACGCTGTAGATGCTGTCCATCACATGCTTCACATCTGCTTTCTGCTCAGCAGTAGCATTTCTCGGATAAAGTTTTAGGATGTGCTCAACAAGAACTTCTCCCTCATCTGGGCGCACATCAAAAGTTTTGACAATGTGCCATCCGAAATCAGTGGTAAATGGCTCACTAACATTGCCAACAGGCGTGTTGTAGCAAGCATCCTCAAATTGGTAAGGGAAACGGCCTACAGAAACATACCCCATCGAGCCGCCATTTTGCAAAGCACTGCGGTCAACAGAATATTTGATTGCCAACGAGTCGAACGGCTGACCAGCGAGAATGCATGAGCGCAGGCTATCCAAGCGAGCCTTATTAGTTGCATTTTCTTCTACAGTTTTTCCCATAGGCAACATTATGTGGCTTGCGAGCACATTTGTTTTCATGCGTTCGTAAAGCATCTTGCGCATATTTTCTTCAGCCACAGTGTCGCGAAGATAAGGCATTGCCAACTCATTGCGGTAGCCTTCATATTCCTTGATGAACGCCTTTGTGGTGTCGATACCAGCGGACTCAGCATCAGCGACCTTCAACTTATAGGTCGTAAACATGTCAACATATTTTTCCAATGGCTGTTGGGCAACCTGTTGCTGGTTGTTTTTGTGGTACATATATTCAAACTCCGACAAAGTAACAGGTTTGCCGTTTACTTTCATCAGAACAGGATCCTTCTTGGAAGCGGCAAAAGCGACAAAGCACCCCGCCACCAAAGCAACTCCTACAAATAATTTTGTCTTCTTCATTTTTACTCTTTCATTTAAAATGACACAGAGATATAACGTTATCTTTGGGATAAAATTATATCTCTGCGTTGTTTTTATTGAAATGTTAACATTTCATAGGCTACTGACGCGAATAGTTAGGCGCCTCGCTGGTGATTGTAACATCGTGTGGATGGCTTTCCTGCACACCGGCATTGGTGATGCGGGTGAATTTAGCCTCATGAAGTTTTTCGATGTTTGCAGCGCCGCAATATCCCATGCCAGAGCGCAAGCCGCCTACGAGTTGGTAGATTACCTCATAGAGAGTTCCCTTATAAGGCACACGCGCAGCGATTCCCTCTGGCACAAGTTTTTTGACATCGGTTGTTCCAGCCTGGAAATAGCGGTCCTTCGAGCCATTCTCCATTGCCTCCAACGAGCCCATGCCGCGATACGACTTGAATTTACGTCCGTTGAAAATGATTGTATCGCCAGGAGCCTCTTCTGTGCCGGCCACGAGCGAGCCAATCATTACGCTATAGCCACCTGCAGCAAGAGCCTTTACCACATCGCCAGAGTAGCGCAGACCGCCATCGGCAATCAACGGCACTCCAGTTCCAGCCAAAGCCTTTGCCACATCGTAGACAGCCGACAATTGAGGCACGCCCACACCGGCTACCACACGCGTTGTGCAGATTGAGCCCGGACCGATACCCACCTTAATAGCATCAGCGCCAGCCTCGACAAGCATCTTGGCAGCAGCGCCCGTTGCAACGTTACCAACAACGATATCTACATTCGGGAATTTTGCCTTTGCTTCCTTCAATTTCTCAATTACATATTTTGAATGTCCGTGAGCAGTGTCAATCACAATGGCATCAGCACCGGCATTGACCAAGGCCTCCATGCGCTGAAGAGTGTCGACAGTCACACCCACACCAGCAGCAACGCGCAAACGGCCTTTAGAATCCTTGCAAGCCATTGGCTTGTCCTTCGCCTTGGTGATATCCTTATACGTAATCAAGCCGACAAGTTTGTTGTCCTTATCCACAACTGGCAATTTCTCGATTTTATGCTCCTGAAGAATCTGCGCAGCAGTTTCGAGGTCGCTTGTCTGATTGGTTGTAACAAGGTTTTCTTTAGTCATCACCTCGTCGATGCGTTTCTGCATATCTCTTTCGAAACGCAAATCCCGGTTAGTCACGATACCAACTAAATGGCCGTCATCGTCGACTACCGGGATTCCACCTATTTTATATTCTGCCATTATATCAAGGGCGTTGCTGACCGTTGACCCGCGCTTAATTGTCACAGGGTCGTAAATCATACCATTTTCCGCACGCTTCACGATGGCAACTTGTCGCGCTTGCTCCTCGATGCTCATGTTTTTATGAATCACACCAATACCGCCTTCACGAGCAATTGCAATTGCCATCTGCGACTCTGTCACAGTATCCATTGCTGCCGTAACAAACGGGATTTTCAATTCAATGTTGCGTGAGAACTTAGTCGAGAGTTCGACTGTTTTTGGGAGAACTTCTGAATAGGCGGGAATTAGAAGCACGTCGTCAAACGTGAGCCCGTCCATCACTACTTTATCTGCAATAAATG
>CAVEIP010000081.1:8242-9396 GCA_963615935.1 [Ruminococcus] lactaris
AACGGTTGAAAATTTATTGCATGCAAAGATAGTGCAAATTCGCCGAACAACAAAGAGTCACCGCTGGATTTTACCGTTTTTTAATCAAAGATTTTTGCTATGATTTAATTCCACAAAATTGGCACATTTTGCAGATATTATCTCTTTTAGTATATTTGCAAACAGAAATTAACGCAAAATAACCAAATATGAAAAAAATTGCAACTTTATTTGCTGTTGCCATCTTGGCCATTGCTGCTGTGGCACCAGCATCTGCCCAACTGAAATTCGGCCTTAAGGCCGGTGTTGCTGTCAACAGCATTAAGTTCCAATCGGACAATTGGAAAGAAACATTCGAATCAAGCAATCGCGCTGGCTTCACTGGCGGTGCGATGGTTGAGTTTACTGCGCCTGTACTGGGCGTTGGCTTTGACGCATCGGTAATGTATGTGCATCGTTCCAACTCAGTTCCTTCTGAGGTGACAGAGCAAACCGACGGAAAATTCAGCACATCACGCGACTACATTGACATTCCACTTAACGTGAAATGGAAATTCACTATTCCTGTGATTTCAAGTTTTCTCAAACCATACATTGCGACAGGTCCAAGTTTCGCATTCCGCGTAAGCAAAAATGATTTCAAGGAATTTGTGAACCAGCAGAAGTGCGACATCTCTTGGAATTTCGGTTTTGGTGTGGAAGTTCTTTCCCACGTACAAGTAGGTGCAAGTTATGGTCTCGGTCTTAACAACACCCTTGACAAACTCAAGATTCGCGACTCGAGTACAACAGCGGGCATCGAAGGCAAAAACCGCTATTGGACCATCACCGCCGCATATCTTTTCTAAGAGATAGCAAGTCAACCTTTTAATCGGCATTTCACGGCTTTTAACCCTACTTGGGTTCCGTAAATGCCGATTTTTTTTGCCCAAACTGAATTATTTGAGTAGTTTTGTAACCTCAAACGATAAAAGATAATTATGAAAAAACTATCATTCATCATAGTTGCCCTATTAGCCACTCTCGGCACATTCCAAGCATCAGCACAGATGCGTTGGGGAGCGACTGTCGGTGTCGACGTTACAGGCATGAAATGGAGTCAAACCACATTCCGCGACCAAAAATTCAAGACCACCCAATCCGTTGGCTACACTGCCGGCATCATTGGTGAGTAT
>CAVEIP010000082.1:0-2621 GCA_963615935.1 [Ruminococcus] lactaris
AGTTTCTGCATTCATTGTCACTGAATATTATCAGATTTTTATTCTGTGATTTTTTGCGAAATTACGAATTTTCGGGCATATATTCAACCCGTTATAAAGAAATTGTCCACAAATAGCATATTCTGCCATTTGTGGACAATCAATATTTGATATTTTTCTACTCTTATACTTCCTTATATACGCTCTTTACGCGGCTGCCAACCAAAGCATAGAAGAGGATGTAGGCCATAGCGGCAACAAGCACAAAGTAACTTGGCAGGTAGCCACATACGTCGGCGATTGAACTTTGGATCAACGGAATGATACCGCCACCACAAACCATCACCATGAATACACCAGAGGCAACGGCAGTGTACTTACCAAGTCCTTCTGCAGCGAGGTTATAGATACCACCCCACATCACAGATGTGCAAAGGCCACAAAGCACAAAGAACAACACGTTGATTGGTGCTTCTATCATTGTGAACGACATATTGTTATAGCCTGGAATTTCAACTTTGATATCTGTAGGCAAGATGATTCCAATCAACATGAAGATGATTGCAATTGTTGCAACAAATGTCAACTGCGTGCGGCCTGAGAATTTTGCGCCAAGCGAACCGCCAATCAAACGGCCGAAGAGCATGAGCAACCAATATGTTCCTACCAAGGAGCCCGCTGCTGCTGGAGTCATGTTGATTTGGTTTGTCATAAACAGGTTGGCGATACTTGGGATACCTACCTCAACACCTACATAGCAGAAGATTGCCACGATGCCCAATGTAAAGTGGCGGAACTTCAATGCGCCAGCGATATTAGCACCATCCTTAACGTTGACTCTCTTATTTGTACGCACTTCCTCGAGGAATGGTTCTGGGAGTTTAGAGAACGCCAATACAATTATACCAAATGCGAAGATAGCCATTGCAATCCACAATGCTGGACGAGCATCAATAAGATTAAGAGCCTTAAGGTTATCGCCCATCAGATAGCCAACAAGCACAGGGCAGATGGTTGCGCCCAAAGAGTTGAAAGCACCACCGAACTGGAGCAATTGGTTACCAGTCTTGCCACCGCCACCAAGGGTGTTGAGCATCGGGTTAACGAGAGTGTTGAGCATACACATTGAGAAGCCGGCAACAAAAGCGCCACACAAGTAGATGCTAATAATTTGAGTTTTTTCCTCCATTGTGCTCGACAAGAACATCAGAGCAACACCAACGAGACCAACAAGCATCGCTGCAATCGACGAGAACTTGAAGCCTTTCTTTTGGAGAATCATACCTGCCGGGACGCCCATAAAGGCATAGGCGATAAAGTTTGCGGCGTTACCCAATTGCGATTCCAAATTCGACATTTCGAACTGAGCCTTGAGGATAACTCCAAATGGATTTTGAAAACCTGTCACGAAAGAAATCATTGCAAACAGGAAGAACATCACCACGATAGGCAATGTGTAATTTTTCTTCTCTTGCGTCATAATCTTTTAGATTTTAAGTGATTGATATTAAGTTTGTAAATTTGTTTATTTAATATTGACGGGGACCAAATATGTGGCTTCCAACTCTCACCATCGTCGAGCCTTCCTCGACGGCTATTTGGTAATCGTCGCTCATTCCCATACTCACTTCCCGAAAATAAGGCTTATCTGAAAAATAATTTGATTTAAGTGTCTCGAATATTGTATGAATCAACTTAAATTCACGGCGGATTTCGTTGTCGTCGTCCGTATTGGTCGCCATTCCCATAACTCCACAAATCTGGACATACGGGAGTTGCGACGACACATCTTCGTCCAGCAGTCGGCGGCAGTCGTCAAAGGTAAATCCGAATTTACTCTCTTCCTTTGCTACATGCAGTTCGAGCAGGACTTTTGCCACCTTCCCTATTTTTGCAGCCTCGGCATTGATGGCGCGCAATAGGTTTTCGCTATCCACGCTATGGATGAGCGAAGCGATTGGCAAAACCGACTTAATCTTGTTGGTTTGCAGATGTCCGATAAAGTGCCATTCCACATCGCTGGGCATTTGCGGCTGTTTCGCCACAAGTTCCTGCGCGCGGCTCTCGCCAAAGATGCGCTGACCAGCCGAATATGCTTCTTTTAGCGACTCTACAGGATGAAATTTCGAAACTGCCACAAGGTTTACACCATTTGGCAGTTTCGATAAAACTTCTTTAATATTATCTGCTATTTGCGACATAATCCTATGACTCTGCTGAGCCGCCAAGATCTTCTTTATACACGTCCATAATCATGGTTTCGGTTATCGACGCGATTTCAAAGTCGGACATCGTGCCCTTCATGCCTTCCATAAAGTTTTCAAAGGCTTTCTTGAAGTCGTCTGCCTGAACCATCATGAAGTTGGCTGTTTTCTTCTCCACCGCAGTCTTTTCGTCGATTGTAACGAAATTAACCTTAACCTTGTACCACTTGTCGCCGTTTTCATCCCAGAAGATTTCAGCGATATTGGTACGTTTCACAGCCGTAACCTTAAGTTCGCCATTCGTTACAAACGGGGTCATCTCCTCGATGATACGAGCCTCAGCCTCCGTAAACGAAAGGGCATCGACCAAATAAGGTTCTGTCACTGCTTTTTGCTGACCGTTCTCAGTCAGTTTCTCATATTTTACTTTACATTCAA
>CAVEIP010000082.1:2631-6443 GCA_963615935.1 [Ruminococcus] lactaris
CCAAGTTGCCATTCTATAATCTTAAAAATTTACACAAAGTTAAGAAATTCTTGGATATCACAGATACAAATAAATCCTTTTCTTTCTTAATAAATATCGATTAGGCTGGTAATCAGCGCAAGTTGTTGCCACATTTATGCAATAGTAGTATTTTTGCAGTATGAGTGATTTTTTCAAGACAATCAAAGCCCCATCGGAAGGCCTATACAAAGAGAAGATGAGCAAATTTCTGTCGTTTGCCCATCCCGTGAATACCGCTGAAGAGGCTAAAGAGATAGTAAAGGTCTACCAAAAGAAATTTTTCGATGCCCGCCATGTTTGTTGGGCTTATATGATTGGCGCAGAAAGGACTGAATTTCTGTCAAACGACAACGGAGAGCCGTCGGGCACCGCCGGAAAGCCCATATTGGGACAAATAAACTCTTTTGAATTGACCAACATTGTGATTGTCGTGGTACGCTATTTTGGCGGAATCAAACTCGGCACGTCGGGGTTGATTGTAGCCTATCGGGAGGCAGCCGCCGAGGCCATAAAGAATGGAGAAATCATAGAATGCCACGAGCAGACCGCCGTGGAATTTTCGTTCCCCTACCTGTCGATGAACGATGTAATGAAAATAGTGAAAGGCGACGAGTTGCAAATCCTCGGACAGGTGTTCGACAATTGCTGCAACATGACCGTTGCCATCCGCTCCGATGAAGCAGACGCATTGCAGAAGCGACTTGCTGACATTGACGGTGTTTGCATCCTGTCGGCTAAAAAAATGGAATAATGTCGACCAACTTCGTAACCGTGAGGTCTGCCCTATCGTCTTCTATTTGTTCACCTTTTTTATTGAAGAATACCGTGCGCCAGCCAGCATTGATTGCGCCAAGAATGTCGGCGTCATAGTTGTCGCCAATCATCACAGTTGTTTCCGCCTCACCGCCGACTCTTTGCAGCGCGTAGTCAAACAATCTTTTATCGGGTTTCGTCACATTTATATCATCCGACAGAACGAGTTCCGAGATGTATTTATCCAATCCGCCAGACTGCAATTTCCGAAACTGAAGATTCGCGAACCCGTTGCTCAACACGTGCACTGGTCCACGCTTCGTGAGATGTTCCAACAATTCAGGCGCGCCGTCGACTACCTGCTTGAGCGTAACAATCGTTTCAAGATAATCATAATCGAAGCCGCTTGGATTGCTGCAAACTATGCCACATTGCTCAAAAGAACGGCGAAACCGCTCCTCCTTAAGATAGGCTTTCGATATTTTACCATGATGATAGAGCGTCCACAATTCCGTGTTGATTGGAAAATACGTCTGTATAAACGTGTCATAGGGACATTGCTCCTGCAGACCATACTTCTCGTAGACCATCCTCATAGCCACTTTCGAGTTTGCAGAAAAGTCCCAGATTGTATCGTCCAAATCGATGAAAACTGTTTTTACACCTTTAAAAATATCTTTATTCATATCGGATGGCTTGTTCGTTTCGGTTGCAAAGATAAGACACAGATTTTGTAGATATATATGGATTCATTATTTTTGTAGTAAATTTTTACGATATGAGACAACGGATTTTGGTTACCGGCGGAACGGGCTATATTGGCTCACACACTGTAGTAGAACTACAAAACGCCGGATATGAAGTGGTAATAATCGACAACCTTTCTAATAGCAATCGGGACGTGCTTAACGGCATCAAGGCAATTACTGGCATTATGCCAATCTTTGTAGAGGGCGATTGCTCCGACATAGCACAGTTACGCAAACTTTTTGTTGACTATCCAGACATCTGCGGCATAATCAACTTCGCAGCGAGCAAGGCCGTGGGCGAATCTATCCACAAGCCACTCCTCTACTACCGCAACAACCTCAACACCCTCATCAACCTGCTTGAGTTGATGCCTGAGTTTGGAGTAAAAGGCATTGTATTCTCATCGTCGTGCACAGTTTACGGCGAGCCCGACACCAACCCTGTTGACGAGTCTGCACCAATTAAGAAAGCGACGTCGCCCTATGGCAACACCAAGCAAATCAGCGAAGAAATAATCACCGATGCCATCAACTCTGGCGTGAACTACAAGAGCATCATCCTCCGCTATTTCAACCCAGTAGGCGCGCATCCAAGTGCTGAAATCGGAGAATTGCCCAATGGTGTGCCTCAAAACTTGATTCCATACCTCACACAGACAGCAATCGGTGTGCGCAAGGAGTTGAGCGTGTTTGGCGATGACTACGACACCCCTGACGGTTCGTGCATCCGCGACTTTATCAATGTTGTGGACCTTGCGAAGGCGCACGTTATTGCCATCAAGCGCATGCTCGACAATCCAGAAACTGACCCTATCGAAATTTTCAACCTCGGCACAGGCAAAGGTGTTTCGGTGCTCGAACTAATCAACACCTTCGAGAAAGCCACAGGCGTTGCAGTGCCACACAAAATTGTTGGCCGCAGAGAGGGCGATATCGTAAAAGTATGGGCAGAGCCTCACAAAGCCAACACCGTGCTCGGATGGAAGGCCGAAGCCTCACTCGAAGACACGATGATTTCCGCATGGAAATGGCAACTCAAATTGCGCGAACGCGGAATAATGTAAAGATATATCCTATAAATAGCACTCGATGATAGAGAAAGAGACAGTTGAAAAGATTCTTGATGCGGCCGACATTGTTGATGTCGTGTCCGACTTCGTGCATCTACGGCGACGAGGTTCTAACTATGTAGGGCTCTGCCCTTTTCATAGCGAAAAAACCCCGTCGTTCAGCGTGTCTCGCTCAAAAGGCATCTGCAAATGTTTTAGTTGTGGCAAAGGCGGCAGCCCCGTGAACTTCATTATGGAGCACGAGCAGATGTCGTACTACGAGGCACTGAAATACCTTGCCCACAAATACAACATCGAGATAAAGGAGAGGGAACTGACCGACGAGGAACGGCAGTCGCAGTCGGACCGCGAAAATATGCTCCTCGTCAACGACTTTGCACTCAAGCATTTCGAGCACAACCTGTTTGAAACTGATGAGGGCAAAAGCATAGGCTTGTCATATTTCTACGAGCGCGAATTTACCGATGCAACGATAAAGAAATTCCATCTGGGATATTCCATGGAGAGTCGCAACGACCTGTATAACGCCATCAAGAATGGCGGATACACGCCTCAGTTTGCAATCGACAACGGCCTGTGCATCAAAGGCGAGCATGGCATCTACGACCGTTTCAAAGGCCGCGTTATGTTTCCAGTGCTCAACATTGCCGGCAAGGTGATTGCCTTCGGCGGAAGAACGCTCAAGAAAGACCCGGCGAAATATGTCAACTCCCCAGAGTCGCTCATCTACAAGAAGAAGAATGAACTCTACGGCCTATACCAAGCAAAAAAGGCGATTGTAGACAACGACAAGTGTTTCCTCGTTGAAGGCTACACCGACGTTTTGTCGATGCACCAGGCAGGCATAGAGAATGTGGTGGCATCATCGGGCACGTCGCTGACCGAAGGACAGATTCGCAAGATTCACCGGTTTACCGACAACATAACAGTGCTCTACGACGGCGACTCCGCCGGCATCAAGGCGTCCTTGAGAGGTATCGACCTACTTCTCGCTGAGGGAATGAACATCAAAGTGCTCCTTCTGCCCGATGGCGACGACCCCGACAGTTTTGCAAAGAAGCACAATGCCACGGAATTTCAGGACTTTATCAAAACGCACGAAACCGACTTCATAAAGTTCAAGATTTCGATTTTGCTCAACGGTATCGAGGACGACCCAATAAAAAAATCGGAAGCAATCCGAGATATTGTGAAGTCAATCTCTGTGATTCCACAGGAG
>CAVEIP010000082.1:6453-9382 GCA_963615935.1 [Ruminococcus] lactaris
CTACATAAAAGAATGCAGCGCTCGCTTTGGCATCGACGAAAAAATCCTATTGTCGGAAGTAAAAAAAGCGACACTGAAAGAGCAGTCGAAAGAGCGGTATGCAAGGAAGGATGTTGACGAGCAGCCGCAAGCCGTGACAGAGCAGCCACAGCAACCGCCCACCCAACTAAAGGGTCAAGATTCGAGCCAACGGCTATATGAAACCGACTTGATTCGCTACATAGCCAAGTATGGCATGTGCACAAAAATATTCACGGCTGTAGATACCGACAATCGGACGAAAGAAATCACCCTGGTTGAGGCTGTGAATTTGGCATTGTCTGCCGAGTCGATTTCGTTTACCGTGCCTGCCTACCAACAAATTTACGAGCGGGCGTTGTCGTATCTTGATGATTTCTACGAGGACCTGCCAAGAGAAATTGAAAGATTAAACATCCAATTAAACGACAATATCCAAAATATTGGTGTTGGCGCAGACAGGCCGTTGACCAACAACGAACGCAAGGTGCTGGTTGAGCAGTACAACAACGACTATCAGCAACAGATAATCTCGTTTGAGCAAGCCTATCTTGAGCGTAGGCTTTGCTCTGACCCCAACGACGCCATCCGCAACAGTGCCATCGACCTTGTCACCGAAAAGGAACAGTTGAGCAAGGTGCACACCAAATTTGCCAAGGTCGAGACCGAATACGACCGACTAAAGGAACTGGTTTTGCTGGCGCTTAACGTATGGAAAGACGCCATCATCTCAGTACGGATAAACGAGATAGAATACAGCATAAACAAATTATACAAAGAAACTGACGACATCAATCAAATATCAGCATTGATGCAGGAATTAACCACGCTGCGGTCGATACGCACTCAATTGGTGAACAACCGCGTGATTATTCCTTCCTGACATTTTCGAAGTTGTCCAAATTGAAGAAAGCCATATGAAATCGATACTTAAACTTGTCACGGCAGTCGGCATTTCCATAGCACCAGCATTTGCTATGGCACAACTGCAACTGCCCACACGCAATATCGGGGGCACACAGTACTACTACCGTTCAGTTGCAAAGAAAGAAACCATCTATGGCATTTCTAAAGAACTGGGCATCACCAAAGAAGAGATTATAAAGTATAACCCGTCAGTTGCCAACGGCTTGCAGGCGGGGCAAACGCTATATTTTCCGGTAGCCGATTTCGGAGGCACATCAAAGACCGTGGCTTTGCCCTCCACTCACAAGCATAAGGTGAAAAGCGGAGAAACCATCTATGGAATCGCCAAAATGTACGGGCTCTCCGTCTCCGAACTCCTTGATGCCAATCCCACGGCACGCAACGGGCTGAAGGCCGACACCGAGTTGACAATACCCATCAACGCAAGCAGCGAGGCGACTCCTTATGTGGTCAAGGCTGGCGACACTCTCTATCGGCTTTCTGTGAATTTCAATGTCAGTCTTGCCGACATCCTCGAAATCAACCCTGGCGTTTCGCCCGACAATTTCAAGACAGGAATGACAATCCTCATTCCTACGACAACAAGCAAGGAGCAGACGAAAACTGAGCCGAGCACAGTGTTTGTGCACGACAAAGTGGAGAAAGGCGAATCGTTTGAATCAATATCGGAAGAATATGGTGTCCCTGTTGAGCGCGTCAAGGAGGCAAATCCCAACGTTGAGAAACTGAAGAAGGGTTCGATGGTGACTGTTCCAATAACCAGTTCTACCACAACAGAAGATGTGACAGTTGCGACTGTTGAAACTCCGAAAATCAGCAGTGTCAACATTGCCATTCTGCTTCCATTCGAATCACGGCTTTCAACGAAAAGCAATCAAGCAATATTCTATCAGGAATTTTACCGCGGAGCATTGCTTGCCATCTACGACAACAAAAGTCAGAAGGTAAACCTGTCGGTCTACGACATCAACACTACCAATCTTTCCGACGTTCTGAGCAAAATGGATGTGAAGAACGCCCAAATCATCTTTGGCCCTTCGGAAGAGGACTTGATTAAACCGATAATCGAGTTTGGCGCAACAAACAAGATTAACGTGGTCAATGCGTTTTCGATAAACGATGATTCGTTCTACGAGAATAGCCAGTTCTTGCTGATGAACACCCCGTCCTCATATATGTATTCAGCCGTGCGCAAATACATCGAGGACAAGTTTGCCAACTACGACATTGTTTTCCTTACCGACGACTCCTCGGAAGAGAAGCCACTCATCCAGCAACTGAAACAAAGCAGTTTGCCGCAATTCAGCATAAATGTGGACAACACCGACTTTGTTTGCTCACAAAAGACACTGTTTGTGCCAACATCGAGCACTCGCGCATCGCTGAAGAAGGTGAAGGCATTTGTCGATGCAGTGAATGCCGAGCCGAAAAACGACGGCCAGTTTGCTGTGTTCGGCTACCCCGAATGGTCGCTCTACAGCGAATATGAGAATTTCCTCAAGGCGAACAATGTCTACATCTTCTCCCGCTACAGGCTGGAAAAGGACAAGGCTTTGGCTTCAAGATATGCATATTGGTACAACGATCAACCGGCAAACACCGTTCCTCGGATGTATGAAATAGGATATGATGTGACCAATTTCTTCATCGATGCCATCTACAAGACCAACAACGATTTCACGAAGGCACTTCCGCAAGCAGAAGGCCACGAAATTGGCATCAACATGGTGAGAGCAAGCAACTGGTGCGGATTTGTCAACACATCGACATTTATTTACCAGTACACGTCGACTGGCTTAAAAACGAAAATTGTAAAATGAAAAGATACAGTCTATTAATCATCTTCGCAGTCCTTTCCGTGCAGATGCTTTTTGCCCAGGATTTCTTCACAGGCAACTTGAGTGTCGGCGCTAAAGGCGGATATCTCATGTCGCAAACGATGTTTTCGCCAAGCGTAAAGCAGAAATTCCACATGGGGCCAACG
>CAVEIP010000083.1:0-4555 GCA_963615935.1 [Ruminococcus] lactaris
CCGACATAACCACCGTCGGCGTATATGCTGAAGACGACTGGAACGTATGCCATTGGCTGAAAGCAAATGTAGGCCTGCGCTATGCGCTCTATGCCGCTTCCGATGTCACTACGCATCCGCTCGAGCCGCGCGCATCGGTAAGAATACTCCCTACCGACAACATCGCCGTGAAACTGTCGTATGCCCGCATGTCGCAGGGCTCGCACCTGCTCACAAGCGGCAACCTCGTCATGCCGTCGGACATCTGGGTGCCGTCGACCGCCAAAATTCCCGTCACCTACTCCGACCAGGTTGCTGCTGGTGTGAGCTACGAGATATTGAAAGGTCTGAGCGTAGAGGTTGAAGGCTACTACAAATGGATGAAAAACCTGGTAGAATACAAAGACGGAGTATCGTTTTTCACCACCGCCAGTGACTGGCAAGAGATGGTGACCAGCGGACGCGGACGCGCCTACGGCGCCGAGTTCATGCTAAAAAAAGAGACCGGTAAGACCACTGGCTGGGTTAGTTACACATGGTCGAAATCGCTGCGCACCTTCAACACCCCTCTCCAGGAAATCAACGCGGGGAAAGAGTTTCCGGCAGCCAACGACCGCCGTCACAGCGTGAACATCGTTGTAGCGCACCGATTCAACAAACATTGGACTGCATCGCTGTCGTGGACCTACCGCAGCGGACGCAGAGGCAACATAGCCACCACCGTGATCAGCGGCGGCCGCATCAACGACTTTGATGCAGTGGGCGACCTCTACAGTTCCACCGATATTTATCCGTACTCGGGTAGATTCTATTCGGATGAACCCGACGGAGCATCGTATTTCTACCGTTTCAGCCGCTTCTACACCTATCGCGGCAAGAACTCCTTCAAAATGCCCGACGAGCACCATCTCGACTTGCGGCTCACCTACGCCCTGCGCCACCGCCGTTGCGAGAGCGACTTCGGGCTGAGTCTCTACAACGTTTACAACCGCATGAACGTGACTGACATCTACGTGGGCTACCGCGACTCAAAGCCCTACCTGAAAGGCATCTGCAAACTCCCGTTCATGCCGTCGGTCGATTACACAATCAAATTTTAATACATCAGATGAAAAAGCATAATCTCATATACTCCATCATAGCCCTGATTGCCTGCATGACAACAGGTTGCGAAGTCGACATCAAGGATAGCGGCGTTGAGGACATCCACGAACTCACCGTCAATGCGCTCGTCACCCCCGACACCACGCTGATTGTAACGGTCACTGCCGCCAAGTCGTATAAGGATTTCACGATTGACGAGTACATCGACTTCGCCGACTACGAAAGGAATAAATACGACGACAACATGACTGCGCAGGACACCATCGCACGCATCACCTTGCGCATCACCGACCCCGCCAACACCACCGACTACTACCGTCTGAAGGTGCGAAGCGCTGGCATCCTTAACGAAATCTACATCTTTAAGGACTCATTCTCCAGCGACGACGTCCTCTTCAAGAACGTGAGTCTGCACAAGGGATATCAAGGATGGACAGCGGGGATGTCCAACGTGTTTAACGACAATCTCATCAACGGCAAGACGTATGAGTTTACCGTGGAGTCGCGGCTAAGAGAAACGCGGCCGGTTACCGAAGAGGGTATGGTCGATCCTGAAAACAAATGGATAGTGGTGGAACTGCAGTCGATTTCTGCCGAATTCTTCAACTACCTCAACTCCGTATGGCTCTACCGCATCACCGACCGCGACGCCTATTCGGAAGCGGTGCAGATCTACAGCAACGTGACCGACGGCTACGGCATTGTCGGCGCTCTCGCCACGGAGAAGCACATAATCCGGTTTTAGCGCCGCATTATGTTGCACAACACATAGGAATAGTTTGCAAGTAGCAGAAGTGTTGCTAACTTTGGGAAATCGTAATTACGCAAACCTAAATGAAACACTTACTGCTACCTGACAACACCGAGCATAGGCTGATTTTCTACCTTGCCATGGAAGAGTTTGCTGCCAAGGAGATGCCCGACGAGGCGTTCTTTCTTTGGCAGGTGAGTCCTACTGTGATTTTCGGACGCAACCAACTGATGGCCACGGAGGTGAATGTGGACTACTGCCAGCGGGAGGGCATCAAGATGTTCCGACGCAAGAGCGGTGGCGGATGCGTATACTCCGACTGGGGCAACCTGATGATTTCCTACATCTGCCGCGGAGAGAACGTCACCGAGGTGTTTGACGCCTACCTGCTGCGACTTGCCGCCCTGCTGCGGCAAATCGGCGTGGAGGCGGAGGTGTCGGGCCGCAACGACATCCAGATTGGCGGTCGCAAGGTGAGCGGCAACGCGTTCTACAAGGTGCCGGGCAAAAGCATTGTCCACGGCACTCTCCTCTACTCCAGCAACTTCGAGCGCATGCAACTTGCCATCACTCCTTCGGAGGCAAAACTCAAGAGCAAGGGCGTGGCATCGGTGCGCCAGCATGTGACCAATCTCTGCGAACATACGTCGATGCCCATCGATGAGTTCAAGCAATACCTTATCAACAATTTCTGCGACGGCGAGCGCATGCTCACCCCAGCGGAGATTGCCCGCATCCACGAAATCGAGAGCACCTACCTCGACGAGAGTTTCTTCGCGGGCAGCAACCCTGCATACACCGTCACAAAGACTGCAAAAGTGCCGAAGGTGGGCGAAGTGAGCGTGAGCCTCGAGGTGCGCTCGGGCATCGTGCACCGCATCAACCTTTCGGGTGACTACTTCATACTCGCCGACCCCACGCCGGAACTCAACCGCCGCCTCCGCGGCAAGCCGCTCAACCAGGCAGATGCGTTGCTTGCCGACTTCGACGCGTCGCACTTCATTGCCAACCTATCGACCAACGAATTAGTAGAAATCATCTTAAAATCTTAATATTACATGGACGAATTAAAGAAAACTTGTCTCTACGACAACCACGTTGCGCTGAAGGCGCAGATGAGTCCGTTCGGCGGATTTATGATGCCGATACAATACTCCTCTATTATTGAGGAACACAATGCTGTAAGGCAAACAGTAGGCATGTTCGACGTGTCGCACATGGGCGAAATTTTCGTCAGCGGCGCCGATGCCGAGAAGTTTGTCAACAATATTTTCACCAACGACGCAACGGCGCTCCCCGCGGGCAAAATCCTCTACGGCATGATGCTCTACGAGGACGGCGGCGTGGTCGACGACCTACTGGTCTACAAGATGGCGGAGCCGCAATTGTGGCTTTTGGTGGTAAACGCATCCAACATCGAAAAGGACGAGGCGTGGATACGCCAACAAGCCGAGGGCTTTGCGGTGGAAATCAGCAATAAGTCGGACATCTACGGGCAGATTGCCCTGCAGGGTCCCGACGCTGAGCGCACGGCGAAGGAGGTGCTCGGGCTCGACCTCTCTGACCTTACTTTCTACACGTTCAAGGAAACCGTATGCGACGGCAAGCCGCTGATTGTTAGCCGCACAGGCTATACGGGCGAAGACGGATTTGAATTCTATATGGATACGGCTTCCATAGTGAAGATGTGGGAGCAGTTTATCGCCGCAGGCATTACGCCTTGCGGTCTGGGTTGCCGCGACACTCTCCGCTTTGAGTCGGGGCTGCCGCTCTACGGCCACGAACTGAGTGCCGAAATTTCGCCGATAATGGCTGGTCTGGGCATATTTGTAAAACTCAACAAGCCGGAATTCATCGGCCGCAATGCCTGCGCCAAGCAGAAAGCCGAAGGCACGGCGAAGAAGGTGGTGGGCATCGAACTGAAGGACCGCGCCATCCCTCGCGGTGGCTATGCCGTGGAGGCCGACGGCGTGCAGATTGGCGAGGTGACCACAGGCTACCACACCATCACCACCGACCGCAGCGTGTGTCTGGCTCTCATCGACAGCCGCTATGCCGCTCTGGGCACTGAGGTCGCCGTGCGCATCCGCAAGAAGGTGTTTGCTGGCACGGTGTGCAAAAAACGATTCTACGACAAAAAATACAAAAAATAAAAACCTAACAACAAAACTCATACAACTATGGCTAAAACTATTGAAGGACTGTACTACAGCGAATCGCACGAATGGCTTAAAATCGAAGGCGAATATGGATATATTGGTATAACCGATCATGCTCAACAGGCAATGGGCAACATCGTGTATGTCGACATGCCCGAGGAGGAGGACGAAGTGACGGCGGGCGAAGATTTCGGTGCCGTGGAAAGCGTGAAGGCCGCCAGCGACCTCATCTCGCCAGTAAGCGGCGAGGTGGTGGAGGTGAACGAGGCTCTTGCCGACGCTCCCGAATTGCTCAACCAGGACGCTTACGCCAACTGGATTATCAAGGTGCGCCTTTCCGACCCTTCGGAGGCTGACGCTCTGATGGACGCTGCCGCCTACGACAAACACTGCGAAAACGAGAGTCACTAAACCCTACGGCTATGGGATTCGCATATTTTCCTCACACCGCCGACGACATCGGCGAGATGCTCGAGCGCATCGGCATGAAGAGTCTCGACGACCTCTATGCCGACGTGCCCAGTAGCGTGATTTTCAACGGCGACTACAACCTTCCCGACGC
>CAVEIP010000083.1:4565-9319 GCA_963615935.1 [Ruminococcus] lactaris
ATGACGGAGATGGAGGTGCGTCGACACTTTGAAGCACTCGGCAATCTGAACACCAAGAATGTTGTGATGGCTGGCGGCGGCGCCTACGACCACTATGCGCCGGCCGTAATACCTGCCATCCTCAGCCGCTCGGAGTTTCTCACTGCCTACACGCCCTATCAGGCGGAAATTTCGCAAGGCACTCTGCGCTACATCTTTGAGTTCCAGAGCATGATTTCCGAACTCACGGGCATGGATTGCGCCAACGCCTCTATGTACGATGGCGCTACATCGGCTGCCGAGGCTATGATGATGGCTATGGCTGCCACGCGCAAGAAGTCGCGCGTGCTGATTTCCGCTACCCTGCTGCCGCAGGTGCGTGAGGTGGTGAAGACCTACGCCAAATACCACGGCGTGGCAATCACCGAGATAGCGCAATCGGGCGGACAGACCGACCTCGCCGACCTCAAGAGCAATCTTGCAGCGGGCGACGTGGCGGGCGTGCTCGTGCCGTCGGTCAACCGATTCGGCATCATTGAAGACCTCACAGGCTTTGCCGATGCCGCGCATGGCGTGAAGGCTCTGCTGATGGTTTACTGCGACCCGTCGGCTCTCGCTGCAGTGCGCACCCCAAGCGAATGGGGCGCCGATGTGGCTTGCGGCGACGGCCAGTCGCTGGGCATTCCGCTGAACTTCGGAGGTCCGTATGTGGGCTTCTTGGCTTGCCGCAAGGACTATGTGCGCAAGTTGCCGGGACGCGTTGTGGGCGCAACCACCGACATCGACGGCAAACGGGCGTTTGTGCTCACCCTTCAAGCGCGCGAGCAACACATCCGCCGCGAGAAGGCCAACAGCAACATCTGTTCCAACCAGTCGCTGATGGCTCTATATGTGACTGTCTACATGGCGCTTATGGGTAAGAAGGGTCTGCGCCGAGTGTGCGACCTCTCTTACGGCGCCGCCCACTATCTTCACGACCAACTCATCGCCACAGGTCATTTCTCTGATGCCTTCAACAAGCCGTTCCTCAAGGAGTTTGCGCTCCGCACCGACCTTCCTGTAGAGGGTCTGCAAAAGCGGCTCGCCGAGGAGGGCTTTTTCGGTGCATTGCAAACCGAAGAGGGGTTGGTTACATTCTGCGCTACGGAGCGCCGCACGTGCGAAGAAATCGACCGTATGGTTAACGTTATCAAGAACTTCAAGTCATGAAATACTACGATAAACTGATATTCGAACTTTCGCGCCCTGGCCGCACGGGCTTCTCTCTGTCCGAAAACCATTGGGACACTGACTGCAACGGCCTGCCTGAGAACCTTAGGCGCAACGAAGAGGCGGCTCTGCCGGAGGTGAGCGAACTCGATGTGGTGCGCCACTACACTAACCTCTCCAACATGAATTTCGGTGTCGACACAGGGTTCTATCCGCTCGGCAGTTGCACGATGAAGTACAACCCGAAAATCAACGAGGAAGTTGCCTCGACGCCAGGCTTTGCCGATGTGCATCCGCTCCAGCCCGACAGCACCATTCAAGGCGCACTCGAAATCTACGACCGCCTCGACAAGGCTTTGGCGGAAATCACGGGCATGGCTCACTTCACATTCAACCCCTATGCAGGCGCCCACGGCGAACTGACGGGACTGATGGTGATGCGCCGCTACCACGAACTGCGCGGCGACACCCATCGCACCAAGGTGATTGTGCCCGACAGCGCCCACGGCACCAACCCGGCGAGTGCTGCAGTGTGCGGCCTCGATGTGGTGGAGGTGAAGTCGCTCGACGATGGCACCATCGACCTCGAAGCCTTGCGTCCGCTGCTCGACGACACCATAGCGGGCATCATGATGACCAACCCAAACACCCTCGGACTGTTTGAGACACGCATCCCCGAAATTGCCAAGATGGTGCACGACTGCGGAGGCCTGCTCTACTACGACGGTGCCAATTTCAACCCTCTGCTCGGCAAGGTGCGCCCAGGCGACATGGGTTTCGACATCATGCACCTCAACCTCCACAAGACATTCTCTACGCCTCACGGCGGTGGCGGTCCAGGCTCGGGTCCAGTCGGCGTGGCAGCCCATCTAACCGACTGTCTGCCTGATATGAAGGTGCGCCGCGGCGACGACGGTCTGCTCCATGTGGTGCGCACTCCCGAAGCCGCCGGACGCGTGTCGGGCTTCATGGGTAACTTCGGCATCATGATGCGCGCCTACGCCTATATCCTGACGCTCGGCAAGCAGAACATCCGTCTTGCGGGTCCGCTTGCCACCCTCAACGCCAACTACATCAAGGAGTCGCTCAAGGATTGCTACAGGCTTCCGATACCGTCGGTGTGCAAACATGAGTTCGTATTTGACGGCCTTGCCAACAAGTCGACTGGCGTTACGACGCTCGACATTGCCAAGCGCCTGCTCGACTACGGTTTCCATGCGCCGACCATCTACTTCCCTCTGCTGTTCCACCAGGCCATCATGATTGAGCCTACGGAAACGGAGTCGAAAGAAACCATCGACGAGTTTATCGACGTGATGCGCCGCATTGCCAAGGAGGCAATCGAGCATCCCGAGGAGTTGACCACTGCGCCCCACACCACTCCAGTGCGGCGACTCGACGAGACTACGGCAGCAAAGCATCCTGTACTCACCTTCAAGGAATTGCAACAATGCTAACCGTCGACCTTATAATAATAGGTGCCGGCCCGGGCGGCTACGAAACCGCCCTGCTGGCTGCGCGCCGCGGCCTCTCAGTGGCTCTGTTTGAGCAGGGCGAGGTGGGCGGCACGTGCCTCAACGAGGGGTGCATCCCCACAAAGGCGCTCTGCCGCACGGCGGCTATGGTGACCGACTTCCGCGCGGCGAGTGAGTTTGGCATCGCCGATGCCTCGTTTCGCGTGGATTTTGAAGCCGTAATGGCGCGCAAACGTGCCGTGGTAGAGCAACTGCGCGGCGGCGTGGAAACGCTGCTCAGCCAGCCGGGCATCCATCTGGTACGCGGCAAGGCTCGGTTTGTGGATGCGCTTACGGTTGAAGCCGATGGCGAAAGGGCTACGGCGAAGGATGTGATTATCGCCACGGGGTCATCATCGGCGATGCTGCCCATCGAGGGCGCTGCGATTGACGGCGTGCTCACCTCGCGCGAGATTCTTAACCTTGAGTGCGTGCCTAAACGACTGTGTGTCATCGGTGCTGGTGTGATAGGATTGGAGTTTGCTTCGGTCTTCAATGCGCTCGGCAGCGAAGTCACGGTGGTGGAGTATGCCAAGGAGATTCTTCCGCACTTCGACAGTGACCTTGCCAAGCGTCTGCGCCAAAGTCTCGGCAAGCGTGGCATAAAGATTGAAACACAGTCGGCAGTTAAAACCATCGGAAAAGTCGACGGCGGCCTATCTGTGGCATACGACCGCAAGGGCAAGGAGCAGACCGTGGAGGCGGACAAGGTGCTGATGGCTGTGGGACGGAAGGCTAACGTTGGGGCGCTCAACCTCGACAACATCGGCGTGGCTTACGACCGCCGCGGCATCACCGTGGACGAGCGGATGCAAACCAATATTGCCCACGTCTATGCCGTGGGCGACGTCAACGGACTGATGATGCTTGCCCATGCCGCCGCGTTCCAAGGCGTGCGCGCCCTCAACGCCATCATGGGCATCGACGACGGTCTGCGGCTCGATGTCATCCCGGCGGCGGTGTTCACCATGCCCGAAGTGGGGATGGTGGGACTCACCGAGGACGACTGCAAGGAGCGCAGCATAGCCTATACGGCGAAGAAGGCATTTTTCCGCGCCAATGGCAAGGCTGTGTGTCTCGGCGAAACCGACGGCTACGCCAAACTCATCGTTAGCGACAACGGTGCGCTTCTCGGCTGCCACATCTATGGCCCGCATGCCGCCGACATCGTGCAGGAGGCGTGTGCATTGATAACCTCAGGAGCGTCGCTCGCCAACCTTCAGAGCATCGTCCATCCGCACCCCACGCTGAGCGAAATCATCCAGTCGGCAGCCAATGCGTAGCGCAACGCATTGTAAGCAGAATGTTATCTATTTGTCGAATTTTTAAGTCGATTTGAGCAGTTTCCGTGCGATTTGTCAATGAAAATTGTTTGAATTCTAAAAATTTGCCATATCTTTGCAAGGTTAAACTTGAAATAAATATACATATATAAATATGGAGAAAATAGATAATCTTGACCGGAAAATCCTCGAGATCGTGATGCGCAACGCGCGAATCCCTTCAAAGGATGTAGCGGTTGTGTGCGGAGTGTCGCGTGCGGCAATCCATCAGCGCATCCAGCGCATGATTGACTTGAAGGTGATCACTGGCTCGGGCTACCATGTAAACCCTAAGGTGCTTGGCTATGCCACCTGTACCTACATCGGTGTGAAACTCGAAAAGGGCTCAATGTACAAGGACGTGGTGCCTGAACTGGAGAAGATTCCCGAGGTTGTGGAATGCCACTTCACCACTGGCCCGTACACCATGCTTATCAAACTCTTTGCGCGCGATAACCAGCACCTCATGGACCTTCTGAACAACAAGATTCAGATGATTCACGGCGTGGTCGCCACCGAAACACTGATTTCGCTCGACCAGAGCATGAACCGCGAAATCCCTATCCACTACGACGAATAGGATTTCAACGAAACATACCTACAACGGCGGCTGAGGGCATCCCCAGCCGCCGTTTTGCATTTCTGCCCGACCCGACGGAAATTGTCTCAGTAGAAAAAAGTCTGTCGGCTTCGAAGTCATCCATCCATCCATCCATCCATCCATCCATCC
>CAVEIP010000084.1:0-9041 GCA_963615935.1 [Ruminococcus] lactaris
GCATAGGCAATTTCTGATTTAGGTGTTTTCTGAGTCTTTTTCTGAAACCCCGAAAGCAGGACAACAAACTTGTTGCCATCAAAAAAACAGAAGATTCTAAAAATGTTTGAACCCAATTGAACACGCACCTCGAACAAGCCATTTGTCCCTTCCAGATACTTAAGATAAGTCACTGGTATTCGGTCAACCTGCTCAATGATGTCAAGAATCTTGATGATTTTGTCCTGCACCTTGCGTGGCTGTGCTCTAAAAAAATCATCAAAATAATTTTTATATGCTATGACTTCTCTAACTTTCACTTTGCAAATGTAACTTTTAAATTACATTTACACAACCTTTTCTTCTGATTTTTCACTTTTGCAGAAAAAATAAGCGACGGGAGTCCAAAAAGGGCCACCGTCGCTATGTTGGGACGTCCTCACTCGCACGTTAGAAGAACTTCACGTCTTTGCCGACGATTGAAGAGAGGATGTAGTTGGCGGCGCGGGATGTGCCGATGCGGAAGAGTTCGTTGGTGAGCCACTCTTCGCCAAGGATTTCGCGCACGAGAGTGTAGTAGCGCACAGCGTCGTCGGTCGATGAAACGCCACCCGACACCTTGAAGCCCACGCGGCGGCCAGTCTTCTCGTAGTACTCCTTGATGGCGTGGCACATCACATAGGCAGCCTCCAGCGAAGCGCCTGGATAGACCTTACCAGTGGAAGTCTTGATGAAATCTGCACCTGAATACATCGACAGGATTGCGGCATTGCGGATGTCGAGCGCCGACTTGAGGGCTCCCGTTTCGAGGATAACCTTGAGGCGTGCGTCGCGCGCAGCGTGCTTGATTTCTGCAATCTCGTCGGCGAGTTCTTCGTAGAGGCCGTCGTAATAGAGACCCATATTGAACACGATGTCGACCTCCGTAGCGCCGTCGGCAACAGCGAGTGCAGTCTCGGCAGTCTTCACTTCAACGAAAGTTTGCGACGAAGGGAACGAGCCGGCAACAACGGCCTTCTGCACGCCCGACACCTCGAGAGCGCCGCTCACCACCATTGCGAAGTTAGGGTAGACGCAGATGGCAGCCACGTTGGGGAGTTCGGGATATTCGGTTTCGAAATCGTTTACACGGCTCACAAATTTGGTGACCGACGAAACTGTGTCGGTGGAATTGAGTGTGGTCAGGTCGATAGAGTTGAAGCACTGCTTGTAGACCTCCACGTTGTTGTTTTCATCGAAATGCTTGTCTAGGATAGCCTTTACGTCGGCAGTCACGAAATTGTCGTCGGTAGTTACGTTGCTCTCTTTGAGTACTTGCAAGTAACGGTCTTGTTTGTTTTCTTCCATAGGGTTTTTATTTTTTATTTAGATAATTTCGGATTGTTGAGATGGCGGGTGTTGTCGCGGGCAGTTTTCTTCTCGAGGTTACGTTGGAAAGCCTCCGTTAGATCCACACCCGTCTGGTTGGCGATGCAGATGAGCACCCACATCACGTCGGCGAGTTCGTCGGCAAGTGCATCGGGATTTTCGCCCGCCTTAAACGACTGGTCGCCGTAGCGGCGCGCCATGATTCTAGCCACCTCGCCCACCTCCTCGGTGAGGACAGCCATGTTGGTGAGTTCGCTGAAATAACGCACGCCATAGGTGCGTATCCAGCGGTCAACGGTTTGCTGCGCTTCTTCAATCGTCATGGTACTTATTCTTTGAGATGAGAGTCGATGATGATGGTGACAGGGCCGTCGTTGACGAGCGCCACCTGCATATCGGCGCCAAACTCGCCTTCGCCGCAAGGCTTGGGCAACTGGGCATTGAGGGCATCGATGAAGGCGCGATAGAGAGGTACAGCCGTTTCTGGCCGCGCCGCACGGATGTAGGAAGGACGGTTGCCCTTGCGCGTGGAGGCATGGAGGGTGAACTGGCTCACCACAAGAATCTCGCCGCCCACATCGAGGATGGAGCGGTTCATCACCCCGGCATCATCGTTGAAGATGCGCAAGTTGACCACCTTTTTCACAAGCCAGTCGACATCCTCCTGGACATCGTCGTGCTCCACGCCGACAAGAATCATCATGCCGCCGCCCACAGAGGCCTTCAGTTTGCCTGCAATCGACACTGACGCCTCGCGCACACGTTGTATCACTATTCTCATAGAAAATCGAAATTAGAGCCTTAAAACGGCTTTTGTGCAAATATACGAATTTCATTTGTTGGAAAGCATCATCGCTCGGCTGAATTTGTGCCAACGGGAGAGAATGCGGCCGCGAAATTAAATAATCTAACCACAAAAGTACATATTTTAACACTCCCGATTTTTCTGCGTGTGTTTTTGAGTGGGACGATTTTATGGTATAAGGCTGATTATTTGTAGGTTAGAGGATTTTTTAATTTGTGAGAATTCAAAATTTCAGTAAAAACAGAGGATTCAGGGAGATTATCGAGCGGATTTTTCGAGGTCGGAGGTTGATTGTTGGTGAGGTAGTGTACTTACAGCACGCTTTGGCTGGGAGGTCGTGGCCCCAGGCTGAAGCCATGGGGTTTTGGACATATCGCCTCTTCGAGGCTACTCGCTGGCCGGGATTTCTGAAATGCTCTACGATGGTGAGGGCGGCACCCTCGACGGGGCGCATATCTCGGGGTAACTTTCGTCCACGGGCTTTACTCGGTCTTAGGGGCGGCGCTGGTGTCGCTTTGGAGGGCGGCGAGGATGGTGCGGGCTTTGGCTGGACCGACAACGGCTGCAACATCTGCCTCCGAGGCTTCGCGGAGGCGCTTGAGGCTCTTGAAGTGCGAGAGCAACGCGGTGCGGGTCTTCTCTCCCACCCCCTTGATAGAGTCGAGCGCAGAGACCGTCTGCCCCTTGCTCCGGCGGTTGCGGTGGTGGGTGATGCCGAAGCGGTGAGCCTCGTCGCGGAGTTGCTGAATTACCCTCAGCGACTCCGAATTTTTGTCGATATAGAGCGGCACACTGTCGCCAGGGAAATAGATTTCCTCAAGGCGCTTGGCGATGCCAACTAGGGCTACCTTGCCACGGATGCCGAGACGATCAAATGCCTCGACCGCCGAACTCAACTGCCCCTTGCCACCGTCGACCACCACCAGTTGCGGCAGCGGCTGCCCCTCTTCGAGCAGACGGCTGTAGCGGCGTGTGAGCACCTCAATCATCGAGGCAAAATCGTCGGGTCCTTCCACGGTCTTGATGTTGAAATGGCGATAGTCGCGCTTCGACGGTTTGCCGTTTTTGAACACCACGCACGATGCCACAGGATTCGTGCCCTGAATGTTGGAGTTGTCGAAACATTCGATGTGGCGCGGGAGTTCGCTGAGGCGGAAATCCTTCTGCATGCGCGTGAGCAAACGAGTGACGCGCTGCTCGGGATTGAGTTTCTCGGCATTCTTTATTTTGTCCACCTTATACTGCCGTGCATTCTGCAGCGATATGTCGAGCAGACGGCGCTTATCGCCCCGCTGAGGGATGATGAATTCACGGTTTTCCGACGAGCAGTCGGGCAAGAATGGCACCACCACAGTCTTTGCCGCATTACCGAATTTACCGTCGGCTTCGGCGATGGCATAAGAGAGAATCTGCTCTGGCGTCTCATCGAGTTTTTTGCGGAATTCGAAGGTGGCGCACTGCACTACCGAGCCGTGGCGCACGTGCATATAGTTGACAAAAGCGAAGTTGTCGTCAGGCTCGTAGGAATAAACATCGATATTGGTTTCAGCGGCACTCACCACCACCGATTTTGCTTTGTAGCGCTCGATGATCTGGTACTTCCTTTTCAGTTCCTGCGCCTCCTCAAAACGGAGTTCGGCGGCGAGGCGCTGCATCTCCGCCACGAGGTAGTCCGACACCGCCTGGGTGTCGCCCCCGAGGATGTGTTTCACCTGCGCTATGTATTCCCCGTAGACCTCCGGCGCTACCCTACCCTCGCAGCAGCCTTCGCAGTTGTGGATGTGGTATTCCAGACATACACGCACCGAGCGGCGCTCCACACTGTCGGCGGTGATTGGCCAGCGGCAAGAACGCAGCGGGAAGAGTTCCTTGAGCAGTTCGAGCATGGTTCGCACCACAGAAACATTTGCATAGGGACCATAGTAACGGCCTCCCTTGCGAGTGACATCGCGGGTGAGAAAAACCCGCGGATAAAGTTCGTTGGTGACACAAATCCATGGGTAGGATTTGTCGTCCTTAAGGAGGATGTTGTAGCGCGGTTTATACTCCTTGATAAGGCTGTTTTCGAGGTGCAGAGCATCGTCTTCGCTACCAACAACAATGTAGCGCATGTCGACGATATTTGCCACCAGCACGTTTGTTTTCACCGAGTCGTGCACACGGTTGAAATATGACGATACACGGCGTTTGAGTTTCTTCGCTTTGCCAACATAGATTACAGTGCCCGTCTTGTCGTAGTAAAGGTAACATCCGGGCTTGTCGGGAAGCATACTTATCTTTTGCCGTAGCAGGTCGTTCATAATTCTCTGGGGTTTATCTATCTGCAAATATGACAAAAATTTTGCGAATCGGCAAGGGGAATTTTTCCGACCGAAGCGGGATTGAGATGCACGGTGTTGGTTGGTGTGGTGGCGTACTTACAGCACGCAAATAGTTGGAGGGCTGCTTTGCCCCAGGCTGAAGCCATGGGGTTTTAGACATGTCGCCTCTTCGAGGCTCTCGCTCATCGGCAACGCAACACACAATGCAAACAGAAACCGTATCAAATAGAGTTGTTACTCCCAGATACACCTCTAGCAAGGGCAAGACAATTCAACAAAAAACACCGGTGGATTTGTGCTGCGCTTACAGCGCGATTTTCCGTTGTCGCAATGCTCCCAGGGCGCTGCCCTGGGCTATGCAGCACTAAGGCTTTCAGCCTAATTTTACAGGTTCTATGCATAGCATTGAGCAACACCCATGACACGGAAAAAAGGCAGGCGTGGGAATGCCGCGCCTGCCTGTATTTGGGGTTGTTGAGATTCTAATAAACGATCAGCGAATCTACCTGCACATCAGCTGGGAATGCAGCGCGGCCGTTGAGCGCTGAGAGTTCGACGAGGAAACTGATGTAAATCTTCTTAGGATTCATTGATTTCACCAACTCATAGGCAGCAGCCATAGTGCCGCCAGTGGCGAGCAAATCGTCGTGGAGGATTACCACATCGCCTGGTTCAATAGCATCGCGGTGGATTTCGATGGTATCAACGCCATACTCTTTGCTGTAGGACTTGCTGATGGTGTCGGCAGGCAATTTTCCAGGCTTGCGCACCGGCACGAAACCAGCATTAAGGTCGCGAGCAAGGATAGCACCGCCGATAAAGCCGCGCGATTCGATGCCTACGACTTTAGTAACGCCAAGACCTTCGTAGTGTTTTTTCAACTCGTCCGACATTGTGAGCAATGCTTTTGGATTCTTAAATGCCGTGGTCAAATCGCGGAAGATTATTCCTTCCTGAGGAAAATCCTTGATGTCGCGGATTGTGTTTTTTACTTCTTCGAGTTTCATATCTATTTATATTATAATTTTTTCGTTCAAAATTGTTCCACGTGGAACACCGTTTTTCTATCTTCCCAACAGCAAAAGCAGGATATTAATGTCGCTTGGGGAAATTCCCGGGATTCGCGAAGCCTGAGCAACCGTTTCCGGATCGATTTTCGTCAATTTCTGCCGCGCTTCGGTTGAGATTGTTTTTACCTCCATATAATTAATTTTTCCGCGGAGAGCGACATGCTCGAGACGCGCAATCTTTTCGGCAATCAACTTTTCGCGGTCGATGTAGCCCTGATATTTTATCAATATTTCAGCAGCCTCTACAATTTCCTCTCGCCTACTCTCTTCAAATCCCGCAATCAAATCGGCAAGCGGCTCGATAGCGGATGCAAGCAAAGCGATGGTGAGTTGCGGACGGAGAATAAGGTCGTAGAGTTTCACCGATTGCTTCAGCGGCGACAGCCCCATCTGTTCGAGGAACGGATTGATACGTGAAGCCTTCACAGTAAACTCACGCGCAAAATCAATAAGCGCGTCGCGCTGGCGCTTCTTCTCCAACATCAAATCGTAGCGTTCCTGCGTAGCAAGTCCGATGGCATAGCCGCGCGGAGTGAGTCGCATGTCGGCATCATCCTGACGCAGAAGAATGCGATATTCGGCACGCGAAGTAAACATGCGATACGGCTCGTCGACACCCTTAGTGACCAAATCGTCGATAAGCACACCGATATAAGCCTCATTGCGACCAAGCACAAACGGCCCCTTCCCAGCAGCCTTCTGATGCGCATTGATACCAGCAATCAAGCCCTGCCCAGCAGCCTCCTCATAGCCCGTCGTACCGTTCACCTGACCGGCAAAGAAAAGACCTGAAAGGAGTTTTGTTTCGAGCGTGTGGCGCAACTGCGTAGGGTCGAAATAGTCGTACTCTATGGCGTAGCCAGGACGGTAAATCTGCGCATCGGCGAGCGCCGGAATCTTGCGCATGGCATTGACCTGAACCATCAGAGGCAACGACGAAGAGTAGCCGTTGAGATAATATTCTTGCGTTGTCTCGCCCTCCGGCTCAAGGAAAAGTTGGTGCTTGTCCTTGTCGGCAAAGGTGACAATTTTCGTTTCGATACTCGGGCAATAGCGCGGTCCAACGCTTTGAATCTGACCGTTGAAAAGCGGCGAGTCTGGAAGACCCTCACGCAGCACTTCGTGCACCTCCGGGTTGGTGTAGATAATCCAGCACGGACGCTGCTTGAGTTTGCGCTCCACCGACGGCAGATAAGAGAACTTGTGGAAATCCGTGTCGCCGTCCTGGCGGATAGACTTCTCAAAGTGGATAGTGCGGCCATCGATACGCACCGGCGTACCCGTCTTCATCCGCCCAACCTCAAAGCCAAGCGCTTTCAGTTGCTCGGTCAAGCCATATGAAGCAGGCTCCGAGATGCGTCCGCCGCCAATCTTCACGCGGCCGATGTGCATCAACCCATTAAGGAAGGTACCCGCAGTGAGCACCACGGCCTTCGTCTTAAAGGTTACGCCCATCGCCGTGGTCACGCCCGTCACCCTGCCACCTTCCACAACAAAACCCGTTGCCGAGTCCTGCCACATGTAGAGATGGTCAGTGTTTTCGATGCGGCGGCGCCAAGCCTCGATAAACTTCACGCGGTCGGCCTGCGCACGCGGGCTCCACATTGCCGGACCCTTAGAGCGATTGAGCATGCGAAACTGAATCGACGCCTCGTCGGTAACAATGCCCATTTGTCCGCCAAGAGCATCTATTTCTCTGACTATCTGCCCTTTAGCAATACCACCAACCGCAGGATTGCAACTCATCTGCGCAATCTTGTTCATATCCATAGTGATTAGCAGCGTCTCCGAGCCAAGATTAGCAGCAGCGCACGCAGCCTCACAACCGGCATGGCCGGCACCGATAACTATAACGTCGTATTCAAATTTCATTGTCTGTGAGCAATCATTTCTGACAGGATGTCGAGCGACTCATCCTCGTGGCGCTCCATAATTTCGCGCTCTCCCGGGCCCTTGTCGTTGACGCCGCAAAGATGGAGAATGCCGTGGATAAACACGCGGTAGAACTCTCGCTGATAGGAAGCGCCCACCATTTCGGCGTTGCTTGCCACAGTGTCGAGCGAGATGAAGATGTCGCCCGAAATGCGATGCGGGCGGCTATAGTCAAACGTTATGACATCCGTAAAATAATCGTGATTAAGGAATTGGCGGTTAACGTCGAGGATTTTTTCATCGTTGCAGAATATATACGAAATGTCGCCCAGAGATTTACCAAAACCACGGGCCACAGCCTCAATCCAATCGTGCATCAACGACTTGTCGACGTGAGGCATTTCCACACCGTCTGTGATAATCGTCAGTTCTGCCATTTCCGTTAAGAAACAGCCACAAAGATAACTAAAATCCTGAAACATCGCCAAGTTTTAACAATGTTTTTGCAAAAATCCTCCCCTCCTACCCTACCAAACTTACGCAGGGATTATCCGAAGAAGAAGTATGCCACAGCGATGCCCGTGATTGAGCCCACAATGTCGGCCATAAGGGCAAACGGCACAGCGTAGCGCGTCTTCTTGATGCCCACGCTACCGAAGTACACGGCAAGGATATAGAAAGTGGTGTCGGTGCTGCCCTGGATGCATCCAGCGATGCGAGCCACGAGCGAATCGACGCCGAAATGGTTGATCACGTCGACCATCAGTCCGCGGCTGCCAGTGCCACTAAGCGGCTTCATCAGCGCCGTCGGCAGAGCCTCCACCCAAGTAGCATCGAAGCCGAGCGAAGAAACGAGGTCGGAGATGGCGCCAGTGATCATTCCCATCGCCCCAGAGGCACGAAACATACCTATCGCGACGAGAATAGCCACGAGATAAGGAATTATCATCACAGCCGTCTTAAAACCGTCCTTGGCGCCTTCAACGAAGTGCTCATAGACGTTGATGCGCTTGCGCACGCCAGCGGTGATAAAGGTAAGGATAACACCGAAAAGGATGATGTTGGAAACAAACGAACTGTAGCGCTGCATCTCGGCAGGCGTAAGGGTTGAGAAGTACCAAACCACCCCTACCACTACAGCGAGCAGTCCGAGCACCCACGAGATAATCACGCGGTCGAAAATCTTGATGTGCTGCTTCAAGCACAGCGACACGATGCCAAAGAGTGTTGACACGAACGTGGCAATAAGAATCGGCACAAACACGTCGGTTGGGTTGCTGGCGCCGCAACTGGCACGGTAGGTCATAATGCCTATTGGGATAAGCACAAGTCCCGAAGCATTGAGCACTAGAAACATCAGCATAGCATCGGTAGCCGTGTCCTTCTTGGGATTCAGTTCCTGCATGTGCTGCATCGCCTTCAAGCCGAGAGGCGTTGCGGCGTTGTCGAGGCCAAGCATGTTGGCGGAGATGTTCATGAAAATCGATCCCATGGCCGGATGGTTTTTAGGTATGCCCGGAAATAGACGCGAAAACAGAGGACTAACGAGGCGACCGAAGAACGGAATCACCCCACCCTTCTCGCCAATCTTCATGATGCCCAGCCAGAGCGACAACACTCCAGTAA
>CAVEIP010000085.1:0-1069 GCA_963615935.1 [Ruminococcus] lactaris
ATGCAGACTCATCGTAGTAGAGGGTAGTGTCGCGCCCCCCGCGGGCGCGTGGATTGAAACGATGATGATGACTTCAGCATTTGGGTATCCTTCAGTCGCGCTCCCCGCGGGCGCGTGGATTGAAACTCCCCTATCTTGTCGATACGTATTGGGAGTTTGGTGTCGCGCTCCCCGCGGGCGCGTGGATTGAAACGACCTAAGGAGAGTGAAGAAGGGTGTGCACAGAGTGTCGCGCTCCCCGCGGGCGCGTGGATTGAAACGACGAACCTGAATATATAGAAGGCATAGAGGCAGTGTCGCGCCCCCCGCGGGCGCGTGGATTGAAACGCCTATATAAGGTCAAGTAGTAGGGAAACGGCATATCGCCTCATCACGGCTCAGTAGAAAACCCTAGGGAATTTAGCAACTTTGTTGTATCACTTTGCCAGCGAGCCTCATCGAGGCGCAATAGATAGAACCCCATGGCTTCAGCCTGGGGAAATCCAGATACACAATAACTTGCGCCCTGTAGGTGGCGCTACAGGGGCGTGGCCGTTTGGAATGGTGCGGTGGCGTACTTACAGCACGCAAATACTTGATGGCTAGACCTGCCCCAGGCTGAAGCCATGGGGTTTTGGAATATTTCGCCTCTTCGAGGCTCACTCATTCGTTTCGTGCTTTTCTAAACCGACAGCCTTTTCGTGTGTCGTGATTATTTTTTTACTATTCCATCCCCAGGTTATTTCTACTGAACCCTCATCACCGCATCGAGCGAGGTTTGCTCAGACACCCTAGTAGCGCCGCCTACGGGGCGCAAGATGCTGGGAATCAGGCTTTCCCCAGGCTTTAGCCTGGGGCTGAGCGCGATACGCTGTAATTGCACCCTGTAGGGGTGCTACCGCGGCGGCTGGGCAGTGGCACGTCGGAAGAGGGGTGGTTAAGATGGTTCTTAATTTTTATAATCACTTTTTTAATATTTTTTAGATTTAAGTTGGTGTTAAGAAATTAAAAAGCATTACATTTGCGAAAACTAAATCTATAGGCTGAAAAAACAAACCTAATATATCAACATGTTAGAAAAGACCAACGT
>CAVEIP010000085.1:1126-8996 GCA_963615935.1 [Ruminococcus] lactaris
CGTTAAGACCTTGGAAAATGTGGTTGTCCGCTTTTCGGGCGACTCGGGCGACGGTATGCAGCTCGCCGGCAACATTTTCTCGAACGTATCGGCGGGAGTGGGCGACCAGATTTCCACTTTTCCCGATTACCCTGCAGAAATCCGTGCTCCACAAGGCACTCTGGGCGGCGTGTCTGGATTCCAGGTGCATATAGGTAAGGGTGTCCACACTCCTGGCGACCTCGCTGATGTGCTTGTGGCAATGAATGCCGCTGCGCTTAAGCGCCATGCCTGCTTCCTGAAAAAGGGCGGTGTGGCTATCGTGGATATCGACTCGTTTAAGGAGTCAGATCTGAAGAAGGCGCTCTACCAGACCAACGATCCGTTCCACGAAATCGGTCTTGACGCAAAGGCGCAAATCGTCGAGGTGCCTATCACCACGATGGTGAAGAGTGCGCTTGCCGACACGGGTCTCGACATGAAGTCGATGCTCCGTTGCCGCAACATCTTTGCGCTGGGTTTGGTGTGCTGGCTCTTCGACCGTCCGCTCGAAGCAGTGCTCCACTTGTTGCAGAACAAATTCGCCAAGAAGCCGGCAGTGTTTGAGGCCAACGCCAAGGTGCTCAACGCTGGCTACGACTATGGCCACAATATCCACGCATCGGTGTCGACCTACCGCATCGAGTCGGGCAGCACCCGACCAGGCACCTACACCGACGTGAACGGCAA
Source organism: [Ruminococcus] lactaris (assembly GCA_963615935.1). Classification (GTDB taxonomy): domain Bacteria; phylum Bacteroidota; class Bacteroidia; order Bacteroidales; family Muribaculaceae; genus Limisoma. Next base: position 1,835 of record CAVEIP010000085.1, read on the forward strand.
TACGGCAACCGCCTGGGGACTCATCTACGCGTCGGAAAAGTCCGGACGCCCGTTGTTCCTCGGCAGTTACCCAATCACTCCTGCCACCGACATCCTCCACGAACTTGCCAAACGCAAGGACTTGGGCGTGAAGGCTTGCCAGATGGAAGACGAGATTGCGGGCGTTTGCTCGGCAATTGGCGCATCGTTTGCCGGTGACCTCGCCGTTACCACCACCTCAGGCCCGGGCTTGGCTCTGAAAAGCGAAGGCATCGGCTTGGCAGTGATGGCAGAGTTGCCGCTCGTCATTGTCGACGTGCAACGCGGCGGCCCATCAACAGGTTTGCCAACGAAGACTGAACAGACCGACCTCCGCCAGGCTCTCTACGGCCGCAACGGCGAGTGCCCACTCGTGGTAGTTGCTCCAGCATCGCCAGTAGACTGCTTCCACATGGCATTTGAGGCAGCCCGCATAGCCATTGAGCATATGACCCCGGTGGTGCTTCTCTCCGACGCATTTATCGGCAACGGCTCATCGGCGTTCCGCCTGCCAGAGGACGGCGAATATCCCGACATCAAACCACGCTTCGTGCCTGCCGACAAGATTGCCGACTGGCGTCCTTACGACCGCGACGAGGCTACAAAAGCCCGCTACTGGGCAATACCTGGCACTGAGGGACTCACCCACCGCCTTGGCGGCTTGGAGAAGGATTCCCGCACGGGTGCCATCTCAACCGAGCCAACCAACCACGAGAAGATGGTGCTTTTGCGCCAAGAGAAGGTTGACCGCGTGGCTCTCGACATCCCAGAGGTTGAGCCTTACGGCGATGCCGATGCCGACACCTTGGTTGTTGGCTGGGGCGGCACATTCGGCCACATCCACGAGGCAGTCGACGCGCTCCGCGCTGAAGGCCGCAAGGTGGCAATGGCTCATTTCCGCTACATCAACCCGCTGCCGAAGAACACAGGTGAGGTGCTTGCCCGCTACAAACATGTGGTTGTGGCAGAACTCAACCTCGGCCAGTTTGCCGACTTCTTGCAGGCAAAATTCCCTAACGTGCTAATCCGCCGCATCAACAAAGTGCAGGGACAACCATTCCTGGTACAGGAGATTGTCGATGGCGTAACCAAAATTATGGAGGAATAGAATCATGGAAGAAAAGAAATATCAAGCCTCTGATTTTAAGAGCGACCAGTCAGTGCGCTGGTGCCCGGGTTGTGGCGACCATGCCATCCTCAACGTGCTCCACAAGGCCATGGCCGAACTTGGCGTAGCCCCTGAAAACACCGCAGTGATTTCGGGTATCGGCTGCAGTTCACGCTTGCCTTACTATATGAACACCTACGGTTTCCACACCATCCACGGCCGCGCTGCAGCCATTGCAACGGGCTTTAAGGTGGCACGCCCCGACATGACCGTATGGCAGATTTCGGGCGACGGCGACGGCCTCGCCATCGGCGGCAACCACTTCATCCATGCAGTGCGCCGTAACGTGAACCTCAATATGATTTTGCTCAACAACCGCATATATGGCTTGACCAAAGGCCAGTACTCGCCAACGTCGGAACGCGGCTTCGTGTCGAAGTCGTCGCCCTACGGCACCACCGAGGATCCGTTTATCCCGGCAGAACTCGTGTTTGGCGCGCGCGGCACATTCTTTGGCCGCAGCCTCGACGTGGAACTGAAAACCTCGCAGGAGGTGATGGTGGCGGCAGCACGCCACCGCGGCGCGTCGGTGGTTGAGATGCTCCAGAACTGTGTGATTTTCAACAACGGCATCTACAGTTTTGTGAGCGACCGCGAACAGCGTCCCGACCACACCATCCATCTGCGCCACGGAGAGAAGATGCTCTTTGGCAAGAACATGGACAAGGGACTTGTTCAGGACGGATTCCTCCTCAAGGCAGTGACAGTGGGTGAAGACGGCTACACGCTCGACGACGTGCTTGTGCACGACGCTCATTGCCAGTCAAACTTCCTGCATCAGCAACTCGCCATGATGGACGGCAAGACCCTTCCGCTCGCCATCGGCATTATCCGCGATGTGGAAGCGCCGGTCTACGATGAGGAAGTTGACCGTCAGACCCACGAGGTGACGGAGAAAAAGCATCTCCACAGTTTGCGCGACATGATTTTGTCGGGCGAAACGTGGGAAGTGAAATAAGGCTAATAGTGGTAAATTTCAAAATAAGGTAATCGAATAGGCTCGCCGTGAGGCGCGCCTATTTTTTTCTATCCTCTACTGAGCCGCAAAACAGGCGAGGCTGTGTCCGGGATGCGGACACAGCCTCGCGCTGGTGTATAGGGTTTGTAGAATTACTGACGACCAGAAGTAGCCACTTCGCGGTTGATTTTGCGGATGAGGCCTTGGAGCACAGCGCCCGGGCCGAGTTCGGTGAAGTCGTTTGCGCCATCGGCAATCATTTGTTGCACAATCTGAGTCCAGAGCACTGGAGCGGTGAGTTGCGCGATGAGGTTTTTCTTGATTTCCTCAGGGTCGGTGTGAGGCTTAGCGTCAACGTTTTGGTAAACAGGGCAAACAGGAGTAGAGAACTGAGCCTTGTTGATGGCTGCTGCGAGTTCTTCGTGAGCAGGCTGCATCAGTGGAGAGTGGAAAGCGCCACCCACCTTGAGTTTCAAAGCGCGGCGAGCACCTGCTGCAAGAGCCTTCTCGCAAGCGGCATCGATGCCTTCCTCTACGCCAGAGATAACCACCTGTCCAGGGCAGTTGTAGTTTGCAGGAGCAACAACGGCGTCGATTGAAGCGCAGATTTCCTCAACCTGCTCGTTAGTGAGGCCGAGCACGGCAGCCATGGTCGACGGCTGTGCCTCGCAAGCCTTCTGCATAGCCATTGCACGGGTAGAAACCAAGCGGAGACCGTCCTCAAACGAGAGCGCGCCTGCAGCCACGAGAGCAGAGAATTCGCCCAATGAGTGGCCTGCTACCATTTCTGGCTTGAAGTCGTCGCCGAGAGTCTTGGCGAGGATAACAGAGTGAAGGAAGATGGCTGGCTGAGTAACCTTTGTTTGGCGAAGGTCCTCTTCAGTACCGGCAAACATAAGGTCGGTGATGCGGAAACCGAGGATATCGTTAGCCTTTTCAAAAAGTTCTTTTGCTACTGCATTGTTGTCGTAGAGGTCCTTGCCCATACCGACAAACTGTGCCCCTTGACCAGGGAATACGAATGCTTTCATTTTTTCTTATTATAGATTAATTTATTGTCTTGTTAAAGTCCGCGGCAAAATTACTACTTTTTTTAATATCAGAAACATAATTCGTGAAATTTTTCCGTAATTGCCCCACGAAAACTAGTCAGTGTGTTGTGGCGTACTTACAGCACGCAAATATTTTAGTGAAAATCCCAGTTTTGTAGCAATGCTTGAAGATTATGCGTAACTTTGTGGATTATGAAAAGGATTGCGATAAAGATAGGTAGCAACGTGCTGGCGCGACGCGACGGCACTCTCGACATCACGCGCATGTCGGCCCTCGTCGACCAGGTTGTGGAACTTCAACGCTCTGGCATGGAGGTGGTGATGATTTCGTCGGGCGCCGTGGCGGCCGGGCGCAGCGAGATGCGCGGCGTGGACCGTCTCGACTCGGTGTCGGCGCGGCAACTGTTTTCGGCAGTGGGTCAGGTGAAACTCATTAACAACTACTACGAGTTTTTCCGCGACCACGGCATGGCGTGCGGCCAGGTGCTCACGCTCAAGGAGAGTTTCTCTACGCGCCGCCACTATCTCAATCAGAAGAACTGCATGGAGGTGATGATTGAAAACGGTGTCATCCCCATTGTCAACGAAAACGACACGGTGTCGCTCACCGAACTGATGTTTACCGACAACGACGAGTTGTCGGGCCTCATAGCCACGATGATGGACATGGACGCACTGGTGATTCTCTCCAACATCGACGGCGTATACAACGGCGACCCTTCCGACCCACGGTCGGAGGTGATACGACGGATTGAGCCAGACACCGACATCGACATGGGTTCGATTGTCGACGGCAAGCAGCGCTCCTCGCAGGGACGCGGCGGCATGGTCACCAAATTTCGCACCGCGCGCAAGGTGGCAGATGAGGGCATCACTGTCTACATTGCCAACGGCAAGCGCGAGAATGTGCTCACCGACCTATTGCTCCACGATGGCAGAGGCATGACGTTTACCGAATTTGTGGCACGTCAGCGCGGAGTGTCGAGCGTGAAGAAATGGATTGCCCACAGCGACGGCTTCGCCAAGGGCGAGATACATATCAACAAGGGCGCTTACGAGGCGCTGATGTCGTCGCAGGCAAGCAGTCTGCTGCCCGTGGGCGTGGTGGCTGTGGAAGGCGACTTCGAGAAGGACGACATTGTGAAGGTGGTAGACCCCAGCGGACGCGCATTTGCCGTGGGACGTACCAGTTACGACAGCGCCGAGGCGCGCTCAGCGATGGGTAAGCAGGGTCTGCGTCCGCTAATCCACTACAATTATCTCTACATCGAGCAACTGTAACCAACTATGAAAGAGGAACTGAAATCAATGCTCATTGGCGCGCGCCAGGCGTCGCGCCAACTCAACCGCATGCAGGAGGCCGACATCAACCGCCTGCTCCTGCACGCCGCCGACAAGGTGGAGGCCGAAACGGCTGCCATCCTTGAGGCCAATGCCAACGACTTGTCGCGGATGGACTCCGCCAACCCAAAATACGACCGGCTGATGCTCACCGAAGAGCGCTTGAAGTCCATTGCCAACGACATGCGCAGCGTGGCTCGCCTTGCGTCGCCTCTGCGCCGCACGCTTGCCCAGTGGACGCAGCCCAACGGCATGCAGATAAGCAAAGTGAGTGTGCCGTTTGGCGTGGTGGGCGTAATCTATGAGGCAAGGCCCAACGTAACGTTCGACGTGTTTTCGCTCTGCATGAAGAGCGGCAATGCCTGTGTGCTCAAGGGCGGCAGCGATGCCGACTGCTCCAACCGTGCCGCCGTGGCGGTGCTGAAACAGGCGCTTGAGGACGAAGGCTTCGACAGCAACTGCGTGACCCTTCTGCCTGCCGACCACGAAACCACGCAGGAGATGCTTCAGGCTGTGGGCTATGTGGACCTCGTGATTCCGCGCGGCAGCGCACGGCTCATCAGTTTTGTGCGCGACAACGCCAAGGTGCCTGTCATCGAGACTGGCGCAGGTGTGTGCCACTGCTATTTCGATGCGTCGGCCGACTTGAAGAAAGGTTCCGACATCATCTTCAACGCCAAGACGCGCCGTGTGAGCGTGTGCAATGCACTCGACTGCTTGCTCATCGACCGTCGTCGCCTTGCCGACCTTCCCGCCCTTGTGGCTCCGATGGCGGCTAAAAACGTGGTGATACGCGCAGATGAAGAGGCTTTCGTCGCGCTCCAGGGCAACTATCCGCTACTTGAGCATGCCAACGACTGCGATTGGGGAAAGGAATATCTCGACTACAAGATGTCGGTGCGCACGGTCGACGGACTCGCCGGTGCGCTCGACCATATTGCCCGCTACTCGTCGCACCACAGCGAAAGCATCGTGGCAGAGGACGAGGCCGCGTGTCTCACGTTTGCCCAGGAGGTGGACGCAGCCTGCGTCTACACCAACCTGCCTACGGCGTTTACCGACGGCGGACAGTTTGGATTCGGCGCCGAGATTGGCATCTCCACCCAGAAACTCCATGCCCGCGGACCGATGGCTCTGCCGGAACTCACTACCTACAAATACATCATCACTGGCAACGGTCAGACAAGAAAATAAAAAATTTTTGGCGCAGCGGTGCAGTATTCCACGCATCGCTGCGTTTTACTATTATAAACCAACCAAACGACAAATCTTATGAAAAGATACACTCAAGTCCTGACGGTGGCTTTGGCCACAATGCTCTTCGCATCGTGCGGCTCAAGCAAGCAGGCATCAAACGCGAAACTCAATGGCGAATTGGAAACCACGTCGGCCATGGGCAAACTCTCGCACTCCGACCTACAGGGCGAATGGACAATTGTCAGCGTTGCTGGAATGAGCAACGACGGCGCTGAGGAGAAACCCACTATATGGTTCGACACCAAAGAGCATCTCACCCACGGCAATGCCTCGTGCAACACATTTGACGGCTCCTATACCACCGGACGCAACCAATCGCTGAAGTTCGGCAACCTTGCGCTCACCATGCGCATGTGCGCCAATATGGACTTTGAGGACAAGTTGATGAAGACCATCGACGATGTGGCATCTTTCGGCAAGTTGGCAAACGGCAACGTAGGGCTGTTTAGCGCCGCCGGCGAAATGCTTATCGAACTCGCACGCTAATTTACTTTATTCTACAGACATATTACAGACCTCCACGCAGCGGTTGCGGGGAGGCTTTTTTTATGCTTTAGAAGTCGCTGAAGATTCTTGGCTTGATGACGATGCCCACGCGGAGGCGGGAGTGGAACTGGTTGTAGTCGAGGAGGTTTTCGCCGTAGCCGTTGTAGTACTGCAGGAAGAGGAACTGGTTGTCCTTCTTGAACAAGCGGTAGTTGAACTCCCAGATGGAGTTGTAACTCAACCGCCAGCCGCGGCGCTTGATGAGGGTTAGCCCCACGCCGAAGCGCTTGTTTGGCGAGGTGTAGGTCATGCCCATCTGGTAGATGCCGCTATAGTCGAGGATGTCCTTGTTGTTCATGCCATCGACAATCGGTATCCACACCTTGCCGTGGATCATCAGGTTAGGATCCACGAAGATGTTGCAGGCAAGCGAAATCTTGTTCCAACTGCGCGACTCGGCACCGTCGCGGCCGTTGGACTCGTGCTCGATGAGAAACGTGAGTTTGCCGATGTAGCGGTTCTTCACGAAGAGGTGCTTCGCCAAACCGATACCTGGGTTGAAGTTAAGGTCGCGCATAGGGAGCGACTCCTCGTAGACGTTCCACATGCATTTCTGCGAGTAGAAGAGGAAGAGGTAGGTGTTGAAGGGTAGCGTACTCTTGGTGAGGCGCTGCGCGATGCTCACCTGAAACTTCACGTCGCTGTTGGTGCGCGATGGCGCTTGCGGGCCAATCGACGTACCGGTGATGAAATAGTTGTCCTTGTAGAGCGTGAAGTAAGGGCCGTTGTCGAGTTCGCGGCGGAGGCTGTCGGCGTCGATTTTTTCCTGTTGCTTAAGGTCAATAATCTGAGCGCTGGCGGCGATTGCCGTCAGCAGACAGA
>CAVEIP010000086.1:0-8991 GCA_963615935.1 [Ruminococcus] lactaris
GTCTTGCCCCTGCGCCGTGTCGGTTTATAAGTTAACTGTTGTACTCCTATTAATAGGTTAGTATCTGCAATCCGTGGTCGGTCATAAGGAAGGTGTGTTCCCACTGCGCCGATGGGAGTTCGTCGTCGGTAACCACAGTCCAGCCGTCCTCCGAGTCGACAAACACTTTCCACGTGCCCATATTGATCATTGGCTCGATGGTAAACACCATACCTGGCACCAAGAGCATACCTGTGCCTGGGCGGCCGAAGTGGAGCACTTCCGGCTCTTCGTGGAATTCCAACCCCACGCCGTGGCCGCAGAGGTCGCGCACCACTGAGAAGCCGTTCTTCTTGGCGTGGCGTTCGATGGCATGACCAATGTCGCCCACAAAACCATAAGGCTTGGCTGCCTTCATACCTATCTCGAGGCATTCCTTTGTCACACGCACAAGTTTCTCCTTCTCTGGAGTGGTTTTGCCTATGATAAACATGCGGGACGCGTCGGAATAGTAGCCGTCGAGGATTGTCGAAACGTCAACATTGATGATGTCGCCCTCTTCGAGAATTTCTTCCTCGGATGGAATGCCGTGGCACACCACCTCGTTAATCGATGTGCACACGCTCTTTGGGAAACCCTCATAGTTGAGTGGCGCTGGGATGGCGCCATGGTCAACGGTGTAGTCGTAGACCAACTTGTCGATTTCGGCTGTGCTCATTCCCGCATGGATTTCGCTCGCCACGAGGTCGAGCACGCCCGTATTTACCTTTCCGCTTCGGCGGATGCCTTCAATCTGTTCGGGGGTCTTGATAAGTTTTGGCGATGGCACAAGATGTCCGCGCTCCTGATAGAAAAGGATCTTGCGGTCCATATCGGTAAGTTCCTTACCCTTGGGCACAACCCAATTATGTCTGTATCTCATATCAGTTAAATTTTAGCGCCGCATTTTCAGCGGCCATCAAAGGTACTACAAAACGCAGACATAACAAAACCGACACGATTCGTTTGTCTTAATACAACATCTCAAGACACAAATCTACACTATAAGAGAATCCCACAATAGACCACCATATTTCGCAGTGAAAGGCCGTAAAAAAGATGTTAGTCATTCGAAAAGTTGATTCATCGTAACTTCACTGTGTATCAAACTATGATGCAAGCCATCTGCCACTCCATAAGTGGTAACAAAAGTAATAACCAACGAAAACTTTGTTTTGGTTGCACTTTGAAACAATTCCAATCGTTGCCTTAACAACTGTTCGTATGATTCAGAAATGCGATACTCCGACTTACTGAATTTCATCTCACATAAATGGATTATACGGTCTGCGCGCCTGATGACCAAATCAATCTGACCGCCTTTTCGTCCTTCACTTGCCACTTTTCGCCATGATGAAACTTCCGTTGCCATACCAGAAATTCCTAATGCTCGTTTGATACAATCAGTGTGCATAAGACACACTATCTCGAATGTAAGTCCCTGCCACGTTGAGACTTGGTGCGACTCAAAGTTATGACTCCACCAATTTTCATCGCCCGACATATCCTGCAAGATGAACTTATAATAGAACAAGGTGTAGAAATCGACCAAACGATAGATTGTGTCTTTTGTCTTATACCCAAAATTCTGACTCCGAGAAATGAAGTCACATCGTTCAAGATTGGTAAGCACACGGGTCAGAGTTCCTCCTGTTACACCAATAGTCTTGGATATTTCATCGCGAGACATTCCGCCATGATGGGCTGCCAATGCCCTTACGGCACTTATATATAAATCGGCATTTGAAAACAGGGCGTTATACAATTCATCGAATTCACTCCGCATAATTCCGCCTTGCGCAAAAAACAGTCTGTCTATATTTTGCACAAGACTTTCTTTTGCATTGACGAGACTTAAATAGAATGGTATACCACCAAACACCATATAGCACTGAAGCATTTGGTATCTGTCCCATTTGCAGTGTTTTCTTTGAAGATACTCTTCTGTCTCGTGCAAAGTAAAAGGTCTGACATAAATACTACTTGTGATGCGGGCATGCAGTCCGCCTTGATTTTCAATCAAATTGTCAACCATCCATGAAGTCGCCGAGCCACTGGCTATAAAAACAATATCGCTACGTCGCGCCGCCCAACCATTCCAAAAGTTCTCTAAAGCAGCAACAAAGTCGGACTTCTGTGTATCAATCCAAGGCATTTCGTCTATAAACACGACTTTTTTTCTACTGCCATCAAGCGAATCTAAATATTCTTCGAGCGCATCAAAAGCATCAAACCAATCGGCATACTTATCAGATTTCACCCCAGAGTACTTTTTCAATGCTCGTGCAAAACTGGTAAGTTGTCTTTGGCGTGAAAGATTGTGCACCCCAACAAACGTAAAGTCATAATGACCTTGATAATACTGGTCTACAAGAAAAGTTTTTCCTACTCTTCGCCGCCCATATACTATCACAAACTCAGAACGATCGGAATCCATTACCCTTTTGAGTTCTTGACACTCTCGTTCTCTGCCTACAAGTTTATTCATCATACTCATACCCTATCACATTGACATATGCAAAGTTAATGATTTTATGGTAGCAAAGAGAGAAAAAAATAGCGATTATTTACCCAAATCGCATCCAAAAACACAGATTTGGGTAAATAATCGCCGCAAATATTAATCATTTAATGATTTGGATACCCCTCATTTGGATATTTCATATACCGTTAGAGAACGGCAAAAGCGATACGAGAATCCCTCAAGGAAATTCCCATATCGCTTATATTCAATGATTTCAGCAGCCGCGTCAGCGTCGCGGTCTGTTAGTACTCGTCTTCGTTGAAGAAGAAATCCTCCTTGCTCGGGTAGTCAGGCCAGATGTCTTCGATGCTTTCATACACTTCGCCTTCATCCTCCATCTCCTGAAGATTCTCGATTACTTCAAGTGGAGCCCCTGAGCGCATTGCGTAGTCAATAAGTTCTTCTCTGGTTGCAGGCCAGGGCGCATCTTCGAGTTTCGATGCGAGTTCAAGTGTCCAATACATAATCTATTGTTTTTAGTACTCGTTTTTAATGTGGTTGCAAATATAGCGCAAATTGAGAGCAAAGTAAAGAACTTGCTCAATTTTATTTGTTAAAATGCAGCCTATCTTAGTCTCTTAATTCTTACTTGCAGTCCTTGTCCCAATACTTCTCCTCAATCTGATTGTGGATGTTGTTGAAGCGACCAAGCACAAAGAAATAGTCGCTCAAGCGGTTGAGATAGGTCAGCACATTCGGGTCAACCTTCACCTCGCGGTCGAGCGTTACCACGCGGCGCTCGCAGCGGCGTGCCACGGTGCGGCAGATATGCGCGCGCGACGAGATGCGGCTACCGCCAGGCAGAACGAAATTGTGCAACGGCGGCAATTCAGAGTCAAGAAGGTCGATGTGGTGCTCAATCTTCTTGATATCATCGTCGTCGAGGCCCGGTGCCTTTGCGCCTGGTGCAGACTCGGTTGCGAGATATGCGCCTATGTTGAACAATTTGTTTTGAATCACTTTCAGAAAATCTTTTGTTTCCGAAGGAATATTGTGGAGGTTGTCCAAAAGCCCGATGTGGGCATTCAGTTCGTCAACCGTTCCGTAGGCTTCAAGACGGACGTCGTCCTTGCTTACGCGTTTTCCGCCAACCAGCGAAGTTGTTCCCTTGTCGCCTGTCGCTGTATAAACAATGCTTTTTCTTACCATGATGCTACAGTTTAAGTTGGTCAATCATTTCCAATGCCTCCTCGGCGCTTCCTGCAATCTTCACAAGGTCAACTGCGCGCTTCTCGGCAAGCCCGAGACCTACAAACGCTTGCAGTTGCTGGTAAAGACTGTCGAACACTCCTTCGACATTGACTAATATAATGCTTTTCTTAGTGATTTTGTTCACTGTCAACACTGCCAGTGTGCTCATCACCTCATCTACAGTGCCTATACCGCCTGGAAGAGCCACAAATACCTGTCCGAGTTCAATCATGCGGGCCTTGCGCTCTGCAAGGTCAATGGTGTAGAGCATCTCGTCGACCACGGGGTCGGATAGTTGGCGAAACACTTCGGGTATCACACCCGTCACGGTTGCGCCGTTTGCCTTGGCTGTTGCAGCAAGCACATGCATCTGCCCTGCGTTTGAGCCGCCATACACGAGTCGCGCCTTGCGCTCGCCAATGCCTCTGCCAAGGGTCTTGACAGCCTCCTCAAAGGTCGCATTCAAGTTTGTTTTGGATGATAAGTATACTGTAATGTTCATTTGTCTAAAAAATTCTCTTTATTTCGCTTTCTTCTGCGATTTCTTTGCCTTCTTGGCGTCTTTCTTCTTTCCGCCTTTCTTGGCAGAAGTCTTTTTCTCCGACTTCTTCGCAGATTTCTTTGCTTTCTTCTTCTCTGGCTTCACCACATCGCCATTGTGGTTCAACGTGGTTGCCTCCGCTGCCTTGTCGGCTTCATTGCCCACGATGGCAAAGTCGAGTTGCTTCTTGTTGAGGTCGGCACGAGCCACCTGCACGGTGAGTTTGTCGCCAAGTTGATAAACGCGCTTCTTGCGGCGGCCGATGAGGCAATAGTTCTTTTCGTCAAACTCATAGTAGTCGTCGTCAAGGTCGCGGATAGGCACCATGCCTTCGCACTTGTTCTCGTCGAGTTCCACATAGATACCCCATTCCGTTACGCCCGACACCGAACCTTCGTACACCTTGCCGAGGCGGTCTTTCATAAATTCCACCTGCTTGTACTTGATTGATGCACGCTCTGCATTGGCTGCCAGTTGCTCCATCTCCGAGGAGTGCTTGCACTCGTCTTCAAGTTTCTCGCGATTCACAGCGCGGCCGCCATTGAGATATCTCTCAAGCAATCGATGCACCATCATGTCGGGATAGCGGCGGATTGGCGACGTGAAGTGGGTGTAGTAGTCAAACGACAATCCATAGTGGCCGATGTTGACTGTTGTATAGATCGCCTTCGCCATCGAGCGGATAGCAAGGATTGAAAGCATATTCTCTTCTGGATGACCTTTCACGTTGGAGAGCATCTTGTTCAACGAGTTGTTGATATCAGTACGCTTGCCTTTGGTCTTCACCTTGTAGCCGAAGCGGCTGGCTATCTCAGCGAAGTTGGTCATGCGATCGGGGTCTGGATTGTCGTGCACACGGTAGACAAACGGCTTGGCTTTCTTGCGTCCACCTGGGTTGCCTATCTCAGTTGCCACTTGCTTGTTGGCAAGGAGCATGAATTCCTCGACAAGTTTGTTGGCGTCCTTCGACACCTTGAAATACACGTCAATTGGGTGACCTGTCTCGTCGATTTCAAACCGCACTTCAAAGCGGTCGAAGTTCACCGAACCGTTCTCGAAGCGGCGCTTGCGCAAAATCTTTGCCAGGCGGTCGAGCGTAAGCACTTCCTCTGCATAGTCGCCCTTGCCCGTCTCGATTATTTCCTGCGCCTCCTCATAGGTGAAGCGGCGGTCGCTCTTGATCACGGTCTTCTTGATGCGGTGATTGATTATGTTGGCATTGTCGTCCATCTCGAAGATGCACGAGTATGCGAGTTTCTCTTCATTGGGGCGCAACGAGCAGATGCCGTTGCAAAGGCGCTCTGGCAGCATCGGCACGGTGCGGTCTACGAGATAAACCGAGGTGGCGCGCTTCTCTGCTTCCTTGTCAATTATCGAGCCGGGCTGAACGTAGTGGGTCACATCGGCGATATGCACACCTGCCTCCCAGTTGCCGTTTGGCAATTTGCGGAGCGATAGTGCATCGTCAAAGTCCTTGGCGTCGCGGGGGTCGATGGTGAAGGTGGTCACACCGCGCATATCCTCACGCTGGGCAATAACCTCTGGCGTGATGCCAGCGTCAATCTTGTCGGCGGCTGCCTCCACATTTTTGGGATAGACATATGGCAATCCGTATTCGGCAAGGATAGCGTTCATCTCTGAATTGTTCTCACCCGTGCGGCCGAGTATGTCAATCACCTCGCCTGTCGGGTTCTTGTCGTCGTCATTCCATTCCACAATGCGCACGATGGCTTTGTCGCCTGTCTCGCCGCCTTTGATTTTACCCTTTGGGATGAATATGTCGCAGGCAAGGTATTTGCTGTCGGTCACGAGGAAGGCAAACGTCTTGCTCACCTTCAGCGTACCGATAAACACTTGCTCTTTTTTCTCAAGAATCTCGAGCACGCGTGCCTCTGGGTCGCAGCCCTTGCGCTGGGCACACAGGTGCACTCTTACGCGGTCGCCGTTGAGGGCGTGCTTCGAATTGCGTTCGGCAACAAAGATTGGCATCTCTGCCCCATCGACAACCACGCTGTTCTTGCCGTTGCCACGGCGCACAAACGTGCCTTCTGCCGAAGTTGATATCTCGGATGCCTGGTACTTGCCTGGCACGAGTTCCAACAGATATCCGTCGCGGGTCAAGTCGTCGAGGATATCGGCTATGAGATACTGGTTGGAGCGGCCACTAACCCCAAGTTCAACGGCAACCTGCTTATAGTTGAACGATTCTTTATTGTGGCTGTTGAAGAAATCTACCACAAGTGTTTTGAGGTCGGATTTCTTTACTGGTTTTGTCTTCGATGTTGCCATAAATACGTCTTTTCGTCTTCAGTTTACACTATATTATGCAAAATTAATAACATTCCGCGGGATTTTACCTAATTTTGCATAGAAAAAGCATACACAATGAAGAAAGCGGAAGCATTGGTTGAAAGGAAATATCTCGCGACGTTCATTCTCATCACGTCGCTGTTTTTTATGTGGGGTTTCGCCCACGCAATCCTCGATGTGCTCAACAAGCACTTCCAGGAAGTGTTGGAAATGACTAAGACGCGCTCGGCGCTGGTGCAGGTGATGCTCTACACGGGCTACTTCACTATGGCTATCCCTGCCGGGCTCTACATCAGCCGACGGGGTTACCGCGCTGGCGTGATTCTGGGCTTGGTGCTCTACGGCATCGGCTCGCTGCTATTCATCCCCGGCGAATGGCTGATGTCGTTTGAGTTTTTCCTATTCTCTCTGTTTGTTATCGGCTGCGGACTGACGTTTCTGGAAACGTCGGCAAACCCTTACGTCACCGAACTCGGCGGGCGGAGCACGGCGGCGGCGCGCCTTAACCTGGCGCAGTCGTTCAACGGACTTGGCTCAATGTGTGCGCCGGTGATTGGAGGATGGCTCATCTTCCGCGACAATGCGTCGGTAGCGCTGCCCTACATGGGTTTGGGCATCCTTGTCCTTGCTGCAGCGGTGGTGTTCACACGTGTTCGCCTGCCGGAGATCCACGAGGAAGAAGGCACGGCCAGCGACAAGGGGATGCAGCGGGTGTCGCTAGCGCGCAACTTCGCATTCGTGTTTGGCGTGTTTGCGCTTTTCTGCTACGAGATTTCGGAGATTTCTATAAACAGTTTCTTCATCAACTATGCCACCGACGGCAACTGGTTTGACAAGCCCACGGCAACAACGCTGTTGTCGTTCGGCGGACTCCTACTCTTTATGGTTGGCCGCGTGGTGGGCTCGTTTGTTATGAGCCGCGTGAAGGCGGAAACGGTACTTGCGGTTTGTGCCACGGCTACGGTGATTACCACAGCACTTGTGGTTGCCGACTTTGGCGCTGTGTCGATGGGCGCGCTGATTGCGGGCTATTTTTTCGAGTCAATCATGTTTCCTACCATCTTCGCTATCTCGCTGAAAGGTCTCGGCGACAAGACCAAGCGGGCATCGTCGTTCCTGATGATGACTCCAGTGGGCGGCGCCGTTGGCCCGTGGCTGATGGGCTGGGCTGCCGATGCTCACGGCATGGTGCTGTCGTTCATCGTGCCGTTGGCGGGATTCATTGTGGTATGGCTCTATTCTATGTTTACTCTTAAAAAATCGAAATAATGAAACAGCATCTCACCATAATCAAAGTTGGCGGCAAGATAGTGGAAAACCCTGCGTCGCTCAACGCTCTGCTCCACGATTTCTCTAAGGTCGAAGGCCGCAAATTGCTCGTCCACGGCGGCGGTCGCTCTGCCACACAGATGGCTGAACGCTTGGGTGTGGAAACGAAGATGGTCGACGGCAGACGCATCACTGATGAGCAGATGCTCGAAGTGGTTACAATGGTCTACGGCGGACTGGTAAACAAGCGCATCGTGGCAGGCCTTCAGGCGGAGGGCGTAAATGCGATTGGCCTCACAGGTGCCGACATGGGTATCGTGTTGTCCGACAAACGTCCAGTCAAGACTGTTGACTATGGTTGGGTGGGCGACGTGCGCAGCGTCAACGCAGAGGCTGTGGCTACACTCATAGAGAGTCACTGTTGCCCTGTAATCGCTCCGCTGACCCACGACGGCCAAGGACACATGCTCAACACCAATGCCGACACTATGGCGGCTGAAATGGCTAAAGCGTTGGCCAAAACCTACGATGTTACGCTAATGTATTGCTTCGAGAAAGCTGGCGTACTTGCCGACGAGAACGATGACAATAGTCTTATTCCCACCATAACGCCTGCCGTACTCGCTGACCTAAAGGCGCATGGTGTGGTCACAGGCGGAATGCTCCCGAAACTCGACAACGCAATGGCGTGTGTCGAGGCTGGCGTTGAAACAGTGGTCATCACCCGCGCCGACCACATCGCCGACCCCTACGCCGGCACCAAAATCTGCCTGTAGCCCACATATAGACAATGTAGAAAAAATGGGAAATTGCCGGTTTAGAAGAGCACAGAGCGAATGAGTGCGCCTCGCCGAGGCACAACAGATAACCCAACCACTGCGCCACCAAAAGCAGAGCCGCGCGCCTCGTCGAGGCGCAATATTCCAAAACCCCACGGCTTTAGCCTGGGGCAAGGCACCTCACCCCAAAATTGCGTGCTGTAAGTACGCCACCGCACCATTCCAGACGGCCACGCCCCCGTAGCGCCACCTATAGGGCGCAAGTTATTGTGTATCTGGATTTCCCCAGGCTGAAGCCATGGGATTCTATCTATTGCGCCTCGATGAGGCTCGCTGGCAAAGTGATACAACAAAGTTGC
>CAVEIP010000087.1:0-3580 GCA_963615935.1 [Ruminococcus] lactaris
TGTGCCTGAACAGCCAGTGAAACCGACATTGGTCAAGGTTGATGACCCGTATGCCACTATCGCATCTCTGCTCAATCTGGTCAAGGCGTCGGAACCTGAAAAAGTGGGCATAGAGCAGCCTGCGTTTGTAGCCGACGATGTGGTGCTTCCCGAAGGACTTTATCTCGGTGCGTTCTCGTATCTTGGTAAGGGTGCGAAAATCGGTGAAAATGTGAAAATCTATCCGCAATGCTATGTGGGCGACGGTGTTACGATTGGCGACAATACCATCCTTATGCCAGGCGTAAAGATTTATCACGGATGCGTAATCGGCAGCAACTGCATTCTCCATTCGGGTGTGGTTGTGGGTAGCGACGGGTTCGGCTTTGCTCCGCAAAAGGACGGCAGTTACCTTAAGATTGCACAGATTGGCAATGTGGTTATTGCCGACAATGTGGAGATTGGTTCTAACACTACGATTGACCGTGCTACGATGGGCTCGACACTTGTAAGAAAAGGCGTGAAACTCGACAACCTTATTCAGGTGGCCCACAATGTGGAAATCGGCGAGAACACCGTTATTGCCGCGCAGACAGGTATTGCTGGTTCAGCCAAGATTGGCAAGCAGAACATGATTGGCGGACAGGTGGGCATCGCTGGGCACATCAAGATTGGCGACCGCAACCAGGTGGGTGCGCAGTCAGGTCTTCACTCGAAAATCGGCGACGGCAATGTGTTGCTGGGCTATCCGGCAGTCGAAGCGCGCGAGTTTATGCGCGAAGCCGCATATCGCCGCCGTTTGGGCGAAATGCTTTCAGATATCCGCTCGCTAAAGAAAGAAATACAGAATTTAAAAGACAATAAAAAATAATTATTCTATATGAAACAGTGCACGTTAAAACAAGCATTTACCGTACGTGGCAAGGGCTTGCATACAGGCAAGGAGATTGAGGCTACATTCAAACCGGCTCCTGACAATTTCGGTCGTAAATTCCTCCGTGTCGACGTTGAGGGTGCGGCTCCAATTGAGGCTGTTGCCGAAAATGTGGTAGAAACTTGTCGTGGAACAGTTATTGCTTCCGGCGATTTGAAAGTGTCAACAATTGAGCACGCAATGGCTGCTCTCTATGCTTCAAATGTCGACAACTGCTTGATTGAAATCAATGGCCCAGAGGTGCCGATTTTGGATGGCAGTGCCAAAATCTTCATGGAGAAGATTGAAGAAGTTGGTGTAGAGGAGCAAACGGAGGATGCTGCTGTCTATGTTGTGCGCAACCGCACTACAGTGAAGGACGACAACACTGGTGCTTCGATTTGTGTTATCCCTGACAGCAACTTCTGCGTTGACGTGATGATTGAATTCAATTCAGTCGTTTTGTCAAACCAATTTGCAACGCTCGACTCGCTTGAAGATTTCAAGTCGCAGATTGCAGCAAGCCGCACATTTGTTTTCGTGCGCGAGATTGAGGCTTTGGTCAAGAACAATTTGATCAAGGGAGGCGATTTGGACAATGCCATCGTTATCTACGACACTCCAGTGGCACAGTCAGAATTGGACAGAATTGCCGACATGATGAACGTGCCAAGAAAGAAAGTATCGGAATTTGGCTTCATCAACAACGACGAACTCGTATTCAAGAATGAGCCAGCCCGCCACAAATTGCTTGACGTGGTAGGCGACGTAGCGCTCATCGGCCGCCGTGTGCAAGGCCGCATCATCGCAACTTGCCCAGGTCACACAATCAATACGACATTCTCCAAGAAGGTTAGACGCGAACTCAAGCGCCAGGATGTACAGGCTCCTGTCTACAATCCTAACAAGGAACCGATTATGGACATCAACCGCATACGCGAACTCCTACCTCACCGCTATCCGTTCTTGTTGGTCGATAAGATTATCGACAAGTCAGACAAGTATATTGTCGGCGTAAAGAACGTTTCTGGCAACGAACCGTTCTTCCAGGGTCACTTCCCTACAGAACCAGTGATGCCTGGTGTGCTTCAAGTTGAGGCTATGGCACAAACCGCAGGATTGCTCGTGCTTGGCTCTGTTGAGAATCCTGAAAGTTACTCTACATACTTCATGAAGATTGACAATGTGAAATTCCGCCAGAAGGTAGTGCCTGGAGATACTTTGATTTTCCACGTTTCGTTCCTTACAGAACTACGCCGTGGCTGCGCCAACATGAAGGGCTATGCTTTTGTCGGCGACAAAATCGTTTCAGAGGCTGAGTTCATGGCTCAAATCATTAAAAACAAGTAGTCTATGAAACAACCATTAGCATATATCCATCCAGACGCAAAGATTGATCCAAGTGTGGTTATCGACCCGTTTGTTACAATTGACAGAAATGTTGAAATCGGTGCCGGCACACGCATCGCAAGTAATGTGACGATTATGGAAGGTGCAAGAATCGGCAAGAACTGCAATATCCTTCCAGGTGCTGTTATCGGTGCAATTCCGCAGGACTTGAAATTTATGGGTGAGGACACCTTGGCAATTATCGGCGACAACACAACAATCCGTGAGTGTGTCACAGTCAACCGCGGCACTGCTTCTAAAGGCAAGACCGTTGTGGGAAGCAACTGCTTGATTATGGCTTATTCGCATATCGCCCACGATTGCGTGGTAGGCGACAATGTAATCATTGCCAACGCTTCGCAGGTGGCTGGTGAGGTGCAGGTCGACAATTTCGCTGTAATCGGAGGAGGAACGCTGATTCACCAGTTCTGCCACATTGGTGCACATGTGATGATTCAGGGTGGTGCGTTGGTCAACAAGGATATTCCCCCCTATGTAAAGGCTGGACGTGAACCAATCTCCTACGCTGGTGTCAACTCAATCGGTTTGCGCCGCAGAGGATTCACAAATGAGCAGATTCGCGACATACAGGAAATTTATCGCTATCTCTATCTTTCTGGCTACAACAACAGCGATGCCGTTGAGCATATTGAGGCTGAACTGCCAGCAACGAAGGAGCGCGACGAGATAATCCTGTTTGTGAGAAACTCAAAGCGAGGAATTATCAAGGGATACCTTTAATAGAGGAATACAAGATAAAAGCAAAAGCGGCAGGATTTTTAAATCTTGCCGCTTTTGCTTAATATTGACATCATTGTGTCGGTCTTTATTTCCGTTTCGCGCCATTCGCTTTCGAGGACAGAATCAGTAGTTAGTCCGCCGCCTGTGTAGAGAATCTGCGATTTGTTGTCGAACTGTAGCGAGCGCAGATTCACGAAATAGTCGAAGCCTGTTGGCGAATACGGACCGACGTAGCCGCCGTAGTAAAGCCTGTCGTGGCGCTCGATTTTTGAGATAGCCTCTTTTGCGGTGTCCTGAGGTATGCCGCATAGGGCTGGAGTGGGATGCAGACGCTTCAATATCCGTTCTGCTATCGATGCGTCGTCTATGTGGGAAGAGTAGTTGTTGCATAGGTGCTTCACCTTTCCTGCTGGCTGCGAGTATAGTGGTGATTTCTTGAATGCCGCTCCGCTTGCTGCAAACACCGACTCAATGAAGTCCGCCACCAGCCGTTGCTCCACTATTTCTTTCTGTCCCCAATCCGATTGGTCGGATGCTATTTTTGTGCCAGCCAAAGCC
>CAVEIP010000087.1:3590-8912 GCA_963615935.1 [Ruminococcus] lactaris
TCTTGCCAATGTTTCTGGCGATGCTCCCGCCCAAAAGCCTGTGGCGGGCGAGTTGAAGATAAAGACAAAAGCGGAGGGGTACGTTTCCGACATATTGATGAAAAACCGTCCCCAATCGATTCCTTCAAACGAGCACTTCGTGATGCGTGATAGCACAACCTTGCTCAATTCGCCAGTGCTTAGCAGATGCATACATGCTTCAAATTCAGCGCTATATTCGCTAAACGAGGTCGTGCTCTGTGCGGGCATGCGATGAGCCGATAGGCAAGAGTATAAGGACGTGTCTGCGTTCAGAAAAGTTTCAGCATCAGCCCCCTGCGGAATGATAACCTTCGGGGCATTGGCATTGCCATCGGTAAACGGCACTATGACGAAACCCTTTCCATTGCTGGTTTCTCCTTCTCTTGATGCCGAGAAAACGGCACAAGATTCGTTGGGCATCCTATAGGCATAGAATGTCGCATTGCAGGATATGGCTTTATTGATTGCGAGATAGATTGTATCCATTTAAACAGCCAACCTCCCCATCAATTCAAAAGGAAGGGCATCGGTGATTTCAACATCGAAGAATTCACCAACCTTGATGCTTGGATGCTTCTCAACCAATACTTCAGGGTCGACCTCTGGCGAATCGAATTCGGTACGGCCGATGAAGTAGTCCGGCTCTTCGCGGTCGACGATTACCTTCAACCGTTGTCCTACTTTCTTTTGGTTGGATTCTAGCGCAATTTCTTCCTGGATTGCCATCAACTCTTCAAGTCGTTGCTCCTTGACTTCCTGTGGAATGTCGTCGCTATAGTTTTTGGCTCCGTAGGTATCTTCTTCCTCGCAGTAGGCAAAGGCTCCCATTCTCTCAAATTTGGCATTGCGCACAAATTCACACAGTTCGCCGAACGCTTCGTCATCTTCGCCCGGGAAGCCTACCATCAGTGTAGTGCGGATGTGGATGCCCGGCACTTTTTCGCGAATCGTATCAATCAGTTTCAGCGTCTCCTCCTTGGTGATGTGTCTGCGCATATTGGTCAGCACGGTGTCGCTGATGTGCTGAAGTGCGATGTCGAGATATTTGCACACATTCGGTCGCTTTGCCATCACGTCGAGCACCTCATACGGGAACTCGGAAGGATAGGCATAGTGCAGACGAATCCATTCCACGCCAGGGATGTCGGCCATGCGGTCGATGAGTTCCGCAAGCATCAGTTTGCCGTAGATGTCTTTGCCATAGGAAGAGAGGTCCTGTGCAATGATGTTAAACTCTTTCACACCGCGGGAAACGAGTGTGGCCACCTCCTCCAGAATGTCTTCAATCGTGCGCGATTTGAATCGTCCCGTAATCAGAGGGATTGCGCAGAAAGCACAAAAGCGGTTGCATCCTTCGGCTATCTTGATGTAGGTGTAGTGCGATGGGGTAGTGATGACCCTGTCGTAGGGCATCGTTGCTGGGTTGCGTTTCACAACGTCGGAAACAAGATTCACCCAATTGAATTTGCCGTAGAGTTTGTCGATTTCGGGAATCTCCTTGAGCAAATCGTCCTTGTATCGTTCCGACAGGCATCCCATCACATACAATTCCTTGATGATGCCGTCGTTTTTGGCTTCGGCGTATGTAAGGATGGTGTTTATTGATTCCTCTTTGGCGTCGCCGATAAATCCGCAGGTGTTTACCACCACGATATCGCCTTTCACGTCGTCAGAGTTGTGGTGCGCTTCAAAGCCGCATTCTTCCAATTGTTTCAATAGTCGTTCGGAGTCGACAAGATTTTTCGAGCATCCGAGCGAGACTACGTCTATCCGTTTTCTATTCATCAAAAAATGGCGTCAATTATGAAAATAATGAGTCGACAAATTCCTTTTTGCGGAAGATTTGCAAATCTTCGATGCCTTCTCCCAAACCGATGTATTTCACCGGAATCTTGAATTGGTCGCTGATGCCGATTACTACGCCGCCCTTTGCTGTGCCGTCGAGTTTGGTAATTGCCAACTCGTTGACTTCGGTTGCTGCTACAAACTGGCGCGCCTGCTCAAACGCATTCTGCCCAGTGGAGCCGTCGAGCACCAACAGCACCTCGTGAGGGGCATCGGGAACGACCTTCTGCATCACGTTCTTTATCTTTGACAATTCCTTCATCAAGCCCACTTTGTTGTGGAGACGGCCTGCGGTGTCGATGATAACCACATCGGCATTGTTGGCCTTTGCCGAACTAACTGTGTCGAATGCCACAGAAGCGGGGTCGGAACCCATTTGCTGCTTGATTACAGGCACGTCGACGCGTTCGCCCCAGATTTGCAACTGCTCGATGGCAGCCGCACGGAATGTGTCGGCAGCGCCGAGAACCACCTTGTTGCCGGCTTTCTTAAACTGGTATGCAAGTTTGCCGATGGTTGTGGTTTTGCCCACGCCGTTGACGCCGACCACCAAAATTACGTATGGCTTTTTGTCGGCAGGCACTGTAAAGTCGGGCGTGTTGGCATTGTTGTTTTCTGCTAGCATTTCGGTGATTTCCTCGCGGAGCAAACCGTTCAGTTCAGCGGTAGAGACATACTTGTCCTTCGCGGCGCGTTTCTGAAGGCGGTCGATAATCTTCAGTGTGGTTTCTACACCCACATCGGAAGTGATAAACACCTCTTCCAGATTGTCAAGAAAATCATCGTCGATTTTCGATTTCCCGGCTACAGCCCTTTTGATTTTGTCGAACAGCCCTTGCTTGGTTTTCTCAAGTCCCTTGTCGAGCGTCTCTTTTTTCTCTTTCGAGAAGAAATTAAAAAGTCCCATATATTGTTTTGTTTTATTCTGTTATTTCCTGTCACCCTGAATGTTGGTGGCAGTTTGCTTGATTTGTTTTCTCGCCAAATTCAAACGTTTGGCGAACTTGAGCCGGTTCATGCAGGCTTCCTGCATCTTGGTTAGGGCTTCCGAATAGGCAACGATGTTTGCGAAACTGGTTTTGTCGGCAGCGGTAAGCGCAATTTTCTGCTTTCCTGACTGACCAACAAGGGTGACGCTGACAGGAGCGCTGGCGCTCGCTATGTATTTGCAAAGCGAGTCGCATTCCTGCTGGTTGAACGTAACCAGTTCCACTGGTTTTCCGTTGTCCTTATATCTGTAGTTGCGGGAGTTGCTCAGTGGCACGGCGATGGTCTCAATGGTTGCCGAGTCGGTGGCGATTACGAGTTTCGTGTGGCGGATGTTGTGGCCGCGGAGCGACGACAATACGGAAATTTCACCATCAGCGGAAACTCTCGGAATGATGCGCGTCGTTGTCGGCATACCGTCGCTGGGCGCAGACTTGTCCACGTAGTATCCCTCAACCATCTCCTTGCTGTTCACCAATTTGAGGCTCTGCTTGATAGAGTCGGCGGTGGCTGCGCACGAAGCATAGACCTGCTCGTTTGCGATGCTGTCGGCGAGAGCCTTCTTTTCCGTAATTTGGGTTTGCACATGAAGAGCCTGTCGCTGAATGTCGGTCTGGCCTGGATAGGTCTTCATCAGCGAGTCAATGGCAAGCAGAGCCTTGTCGTAGTCTTTGCTTGAATATAGCGATTTGATTTCTGACATCAAGTGCTCGGCGGCTTCGCTGTCGTCGGCCTTCTTGCTGCTGCATGAAAAGGAGACGGCCGACAGGAAGAGCGCGCACAAGATGGCGGCTGTCAGTTTCTTAGTTGTTGCGTTGTACATCTTTTACGCCCTTTATCGTTTTAATTTTCTTGATCAAATTGTTTAGCGACACAATGTCGTTGACGCCAACGACAAGTCGTCCCTGGAATAGGCCATCGTTTGAATCGATGGCAATGCTACGCAAAGATACGTTTTTTTCTTTAGTTATTATAGAGGTGATGTTGTTGACAATGCCAATATCATCGTGTCCGACAATGCTTAATGGCACGGCAAACTGGTTGCTGCCCGTAACACCGCTCCACACGGTCTTGATTGTGCGGTAGGGGTATTTCGATGACAGGTGTCGTGCGTTGGGACATGTGGATTTGTGTATCTTTATCGCTCCGTCGCTGGCAATGAAGCCCATAATGTTGTCGCCTTGGATAGGCATACAGCATTTGGCGAGTTTGTAGTTGATGCCTTTGATTCCCTCACCGATGATAATCACGTCACCAGAATCGTTGGCCACCTCTTCAACGGGCTGCATCACAAAGTCTTGAGCCGACCGGTTGCCTATAACCGTCTGCGGCTCTTCCTCTTTCTCCTTGATTGCGAGATAGGAATCGACAATGTGGGCAACGTCAAGTTTCTCGTTGGCAACGTCGTTGTAGAAATCGGTTGCAGTCTTGTAGTTCAGACGCTTAATTACTTTCGTGAGGATTGCCTCTTCGATGTCAATCTTCCTGTTCTTAAATCTGCGCTGGATTAGTTCCTTGGCAAATTCAGCCGAACGGTTGTGGATTTCGTTGAGCGACTGGCGTATCTTGTTTTTCGCTTTCGACGTGGTTACAATGGTGAGCCATTGCAGTTTCGGCTGCTGAGTGGTCGATGTGAGGATTTCAACGGTGTCGCCGTTTTTCAACTTGTAGTTGATTTTTTGTGTCTTGCCGTTTACTTTAGCGCCAATGCATGTGCAACCTATCTTGGAGTGAATAGCGAATGCGAAATCAAGGATTGTTGCTCCCAAAGGCAATCGGAACAAGTCGCCCTTAGGCGTGAAGATGAACACCTCCTTGTCGTAGACGTCCATATTCATTTTCTTCATAATTTCGGGAGTGTCCTTGCCCGACGTTTCGAGGATGTCGCGCACATTGGCCATCCAGTCGTCAAGACTCTTTTCGCTTTTCACACCCTTGTATTTGAAGTGGGCTGCAAGACCCTTTTCGGCAATTTCGTCCATCCTTTGTGTGCGAATCTGCACCTCCACCCAGCGAGAGCCAGGACCGGTCACTGTGGTGTGGAGCGACTCGTAGCCGTTAGATTTAGGGATGGTAATCCAGTCCTTCATTCTTGAAGGGTTGGCCTTGAACATGTCAGTTACGATGGCAAACACCTTCCAGCAGTCGCGGCGCTCGTGTTCCAGTGGCGTGTCGATGATGATGCGGATGGCAAACAGGTCGTAGATGTCCTTCAAGTCGGCATTCTGCTTCTTCATCTTGTTCCAAATCGAATAGATTGATTTGGTGCGTCCCTTGATGTCGAACTTGATGCCCTCTTCTTCCAGTTTCTTCTTGATAGGAGCAATAAATTCGGCAATGTACTTGTCGCGTTCCTGCTTCGACTCGTTCAGTTTGTGGGCAATTTGGGTGTAGAGTTCGCGATTGGTGTATTTCAGCGACATATCCTCCAACTCCGATTTGATTTTATACAAACCGAGTCGGTGAGCC
>CAVEIP010000088.1:0-397 GCA_963615935.1 [Ruminococcus] lactaris
GCCCATTGCAATGCACGATTGGCAGCCGTGAGAAATTCGGAATAACTTACAGGCTTGAGCAGATAGTCTATGGCATTGTTGCGGAAGCCGTCAATGGCATACTTTTCAAATGCTGTAACAAATATTATGCGGCAATCGGGTGGGATAATCTTGGCAAACTCGATGCCATTGAGCTCTGGCATCTGAATGTCAAGAAACAGTAGGTCGATTTTGTTCTCCATGATGCATTTTATAGCCTCTGAAGCAGAAGAAAATGCCTGCTCGAGTTTCAGGAACGGAGTCTTATCGACAAACGAACAAATGAGTCCGCGTGCAAGCGGTTCATCATCAATTACGCAACATTTGAGAGTTATATCCATAGTGTTCAGTTTTTTAGAATTTCTTTTTTATTGTTCTT
>CAVEIP010000088.1:515-1224 GCA_963615935.1 [Ruminococcus] lactaris
GCTCGGCAACATAGTGGTCACCGACGATTTCTGCCAAATACGTATATCGATTGGGATATAGTAAGTCAAGTTGCCGGCGAAGATTGGTCAGACCAATACCAGAGCCACTCTTGTCGGAATCTTTCTTTGGGAACAAACTATTTTCCACGTGGCAACAAACCTTGCTACCATCAACATTTATGCGAATATCAATAAACGATTTCGCGGTTGCACTTACACCATGCTTGAAAGCATTCTCGATAAGCGATATAAACATCATTGGAGCAATTGTTATTCCTTCGGCCACATTTTCCCTAATATCAACAGTCAATTTGGTGTTTTCGCTTAGCCTCAATGCCATGAGATTGATGTAGCTGCGAATAAACAACAATTCCTTTTCAAGCGTAACCTCGTGGCTGTCGTTCTCGTAGAGAGCATAGCGAAGCAATTTGCTCAATTGATGGATTGCGTCCTGGGCTTTATCTGTGTCGATTGCCGTGAGTGCGTAGATATTATTAAGTGTATTGAACAGAAAATGTGGATTAAGTTGATTCTTTAGGTTTCGCAATTCCATATCCTTGCGCTCAGAGATGATGCGCTCATTCATCTTCTCGATTTTTGACCATCGTAATCCCATCTTCAATGCAATGCTTAAGCCAATTGTTAAAAGCAACATCACATAGTCGCGAGTCATTAGGCTGAGCATAAAGAAACCTTGATGCTCCTCACC
>CAVEIP010000088.1:1357-8378 GCA_963615935.1 [Ruminococcus] lactaris
CCCCATGGCGACGGGGTGGGCGTACATGCTCCACAAAATGATCTATAACTTGATGCGAGCAACTGCTCATTGTGACCATAATGGCGGCAAATATTGCAGCCACGATGAAGTATGTCCAAGTTTTCTTTTTGAATAGCAACTTGTCTATGAGGATAAAATAATTCACATAGAAAGTGATGATATACGCTATTGTGTGGATATAAATATCGAAATGACGTGGGCCGAATTTCGCTTTTTGACCCATCGCGGCGGTGAAGATGACTTCCGGAAGAATAAACACGATTGAGAGCACAATGACGTGTGTCATTATGCCCAGAATCGTGTTGCGTCTTGAAACTTTATTCATATCTCAGTGCTTCGATTGGATCAAGGTTTGCAGCCTTGCGTGCTGGATACCATCCAAAGAACACGCCCGTAATGGTGCAGACCATGAATGACAAAACTACAGAATAAATTTGAATTGTCACAGGCCAATTCAAGAAAAGTTTTACTGAGAGTGATGCCAATCCGCCAAGAATTACACCAATTATGCCACCTGCCACACTGATTATGATTGATTCGATGAGGAACTGAATCATAATATCTCTGCCTCGTGCACCGATACTCATGCGCAAGCCAATCTCGCGCGTACGCTCGGTTACGGATACAAGCATGATGTTCATGATGCCAATACCACCTACCAATAATGATATACCAGCCACACAAGCCAACAGAATGGTCATCATGTCGCTTGTCGAGTTCAGCATTTCGCTGAGCTCCTGTTGCGAACGCACATCAAAGTCTGCATCGTCTTCGCTCTTGATTTTATGGTTGCGGTAAAGAATTGTCTTAATCTCTTCCGTAGCTTGCTCTGTTGCGCTTTCGGTTATCGCAGAGGCAAAGATGCCTTGGATATAGTCGATGGCAAGCACGCGCTTCATTACGGTTGTGTAGGGTGCGAGCACAATGTCATCTTGGTCTTGGCCCATAGTGTTGTAACCCTTCGATTCAAGTACGCCAATAATTGTTAGTGGGATGGAATTAAAACGGATTACACGCCCCATGGGATTCTCACCATTTGGGAACAACTTGTCGACTACAGTTTTGCCGACAATACAGACCTTTGATGCATGCTTGACGTCGAGGTCGGAGAATGTCGTTCCGTCCTTGATGGAGAGCTTGCGAATTTCAAGATAGTCGGAGTTGACTCCTTGCAATTGCGACGGGTAGTTGTTGGCTCCGCAGATGAACTGTCCAGAACTGCTCACATTTGGCGATATTGCAGAAATGTATTTCGTTTCATCGCGAAGGTTCTCATAATCGATTGGCTTCATCGACTGCATATCGTCGGAACTCTGTTGCACGCCACCGCGTTCCATGTTGCCTGGGAAAATCATAATCATATTACTTCCCATCTCTGAAATCTGCTTTTTGATACTGTCTTTCGATCCTTGACCGATAGCCAGCATCGTGATTACGGAAGCCACACCTATGATAATTCCAAGCATTGTGAGAAAGCACCGCATTTTGTTGTTATTGAGTGCTTTCAGCGCTATTTTCAATAAGTTGCCTATTTTCATACTCTAATCGTCGTTAACAGGGAGGGATTTGTAAACTTCTTCTGCCGATTCAGGTGAGGGGTTAACCTCGTCAGAGATTATTCGTCCATCGCGCAACACGATGTTGCGGCTGCTGTATTTCGACAAGTCTGGGTTGTGGGTTACGAAGATTATCGTTCTTCCCATATCGTGAAGTTGTTGAAATAGGGTCAGAATGCTGAACGATGTACGAGTGTCGAGGTTACCAGTCGCTTCATCGGCTAAGATTAGCACTGGGTCATTGACAAGTGCGCGGGCAATTGCCACTCGTTGTTGCTGTCCACCTGACATCTGGTTTGATTTGTGAGTCTTGCGGTTCTGCAGCCCTACAGCATCGAGCGCTTCATCGGCGCGGCGATGGCGCTCTTTTGCGCTGATATTGGGATTGTAGAATAGCGGCAACTCAACATTCTCAATGGATGTGGTCTTCGGCAAAAGATTGTAGTTCT
This sequence comes from [Ruminococcus] lactaris, assembly GCA_963615935.1. Taxonomy (GTDB): domain Bacteria; phylum Bacteroidota; class Bacteroidia; order Bacteroidales; family Muribaculaceae; genus Limisoma. The sequence continues at coordinate 3,384 of CAVEIP010000088.1, forward strand.
GAAACACGAACCCAATCTTGCGGTTGCGGATGAATGCACGCTCGTTTTTGCTCATTTTCTGTACCTCGGCGCCATCGATAAAGTATGCTCCCGATGTCGGGGTGTCGAGGCATCCAAGAATGTTAAGCAATGTGGATTTACCCGAACCCGAAGTACCCATGATTGTGACAAACTCACCCTCATTGATGGTGAACGAAACGCCGCGCAATGCGTGAACAGTTTCGCCACCAACAACAAATTTGCGGTGAATGTTATCGAGTCGGATTATTTCTTTCATTTCTTTTCCTCTTTTTTGTTTTGGCCTGGGCGTTTTGGCGCGAATGGACTACTTTCGGAGTCGTCAGAACTTTGTTCTGCAACTTGTTCTGCTGAATAGTCGATAGCCACAACATCACCTTTCTTTAAGCCAGACAACACTTCAACGTTGATGCCGTTGTTGGCACCTGTCTCAATTGATATAGGGTAGAGTTTGTTGTTGCGGACAACCCAAACCACATTCTTGGCATCCTTTGGCGCTTCTTGTGCTTTCTTTGGAAGACTTTCGCTTTCGAGATCTTTTGGCGAGAATTTCAATGCAGAGGCAGGAATTGTCAGAGCATTGTCGGCTTCGGTTGTGTAAATCGTTACGTTAGCAGTAAGTCCAGGGATGAGCTTGTGGTCATCATTGCTTGCTGAAATAACTACTTCGTATGTGATGACATTTGATGTCTCTGTCGGGTTGAGTCGCACCTGTGTAACGTGACCGTTGAACACCTCATCTGGATAGGCATCAACACCGAATGTTACTCGTTGTCCAACTTTTACTTGACCTATGTCGGCTTCATCGACGTCGGCAATTACCTGCATATTGTCAAGGTCTGCAATGGTGAAGATGTTAGCAACATTCATGTTAGAAACGACTGTCTGACCAACTTCAACCTCTCTTGAAATCACAATGCCGTCGATAGGCGCGTAGATTTCTGCATAACCAAGATTCTCAGTAGCCTTTACTCGGTCTGCTTTGCTCTTGTCATAAGCCAGACGAGCCACTTCATATTCGTTCTTTGATGTGTCGTAGTCGTAGTCGCTTATCAGTTTCTTTGCGTGGAGTTGTTTGTCGCGCTCATAATTGGTCTTGCGGTATTCATAGGTAGAGCGCGCACTTTCCATATTTGCATTGGCTGCCTCTACTTCACTTTCAAGCAGAGTCTTGTCAATTTCGGCAATAAGATCGCCTTTCTTTACAATTGAATTGTAGTCGGCGAAAAGTTTCGTGATTTTACCAGTTACTTGTGTACCGACGTCCACCTGTGTAACACTTTCGAGAGTACCAGTAGCGGTAACGGTCTCGCTGATTGAACTTGTGCCGACTGTTGTTGTCTCAAGTTCGATTTTCTCAGTCTTTGCACACGAGGTGACCACTGCTGCAGCCATTAAGGCCGGTAGGGCGGTTGAGAATAATTTCTTTAGTTTCATATTGTTGATTGTCTGTTTCCTTATAATGAAATCTGTTGAGTCTGGTAGAATTCAAGCAAGCGCTTGTTGAGTATTGTCAGATATTTGGCTTGCAATTGCTCTTGTTGTGCTGTTAACAGCGATTGGTGAGCATTGAGAAGGTCGAGAGTGTTGACCAAACCAAGATTAAATTGCTCGTTCACCAATTCATCGGTCAAAGTTGCACTCTTGAGCTTTTCTGTGCAACTTTCATATTTTGCTTGTGCATTTTCTGCGTCAATATATATGCCTTCGATTGTCTGAGAAAGCGACGTAACAGCGCTTTCGTAGTCGAGGTCGGCATTGAGCTGGGCAATCTTTGCTTTTGTTACTGCTGTTTTGTTCTTCTTTTGGTCAAGAATTGGCACGCTTATTGTAAGCGAAACTTGTTCGTTAAGACGCTCTTTGAGTTGTGTGCCGAGATTGCCGTTGCCCGATTGGTTAGAGGTGCCAACACCAGCATTGAGTGAAACGGTAGGGTAGTATCCGCCACGGGCAATGTCAATGACATATTGCTCGGCATCGCTTGCCAGTTTGTAGCGCTTCAATGCTGGCATCCAAGAGCATGCTGTGTCAAAAACATCGGTCTTGCGTGGAAGCTCTGCATTGAGTTCCGCATCACTGAAAGAGATATCGGCTACATCGAATTCTGTTGCGATATTGAGCTCCAGTAACGACTTCAGGGAAACCTTTGCAGAAGAAAGGGTTGTCTGAGCCTCGGTTAGCGAATATTGGTCGGTGTGGTATTGCGACTCAATTTGAGAATAGTCCACACGCGAAAGTTTGCCAGAATTCATTAATTGTTCGGCACGTTCCATCTGATATTTGCTCACATCAAGGTTCTTTTCTGCAATGGTAATCGCCTCTCGTGCATAAAGGATGTTAAGATAGCGGGTCAATATCTCAGTTTGCAAGGTGTAGCGATAATCATCGATACCAAGCGCTGAGATTTGTTGCTGCATCTCATCGTATTTTATCTGATTTTTACGGATATTCCCGTTGTACACAAGCCATGATGCGTTTAACCCATATGTGCCAGAATAGATGTTGTTGGTCTGGCCTTCTGCGGGACTGGCATAGTTGAGAAATCCTTGCGTAGTCGAGAAATTAAGGGTAGGAGTCCATTGGGCTTTCGATTGCTCGAGTGTGGCCGCATCTTGCTGGTTGGCAAGAATCTTCTGTTGGAGGCTGATGTTTTTACTATAGGCATACTCCAAACATTGGCTGTATGTCCATTTCTCAGCATTAGGAGTAATGGCGTCTGCGGCCTGTCCAAGGATAGGCGCACAGACCATTAGTCCAAAAGCAATTTTTTTCACGTGTAGCATATAAACTATGTATTAATCCATTGCAAATTTATAACCGACTAATAATAAAGGCAAGCCCAATAGATTAATGCGAATAGCATCTATCCAACGTAAATAAATTGACCGATAAACCTATATCGGGATTTATACATTAACTTAAATTTAGTTTTTCCGCAAATTTTTCTTAAGCAAAGATGTAGATGGAAACGCTTCTAAATCTGCTTAGTCATCGAAGTTTGCGGCCAATCCGCCTTGCGATGTTTCTTTATACAGACTTGGCAAGTCGTGGCCAGTGCGCTTCATAACTTCAACCACCTGGTCGAAACTTACGCGATGGCGGCCGTCGGTGAAGTTGGCGTAGGAATTGGCATCGAAGGCTCTTGCTGCAGCAAAGGCATTGCGCTCAATACACGGAATCTGAACAAGTCCGCAAACGGGGTCGCACGTGAGTCCGAGATGATGCTCGAGTCCCATCTCCGCGGCATATTCAATCTGTGATACAGTACCGCCGAAAAGTTGGCACGCTGCTGCTGCAGCCATGGCACATGCCACACCGACTTCTCCTTGACATCCCACTTCAGCGCCTGAAATTGATGCATTGGTTTTTGCAACGTTGCCAAATAGACCAGCAGTGGCAAGTGCGCGCACAATGCGCTCATCGCTCACATTGTGGGCCTTCTTTATATGGTATAGCACAGCGGGCATTACTCCGCACGAGCCGCACGTTGGGGCTGTGACGATTTTCCCGCCGCAGGCATTCTCCTCGGCCACTGCAAGGGAATAGGCATAGATGAGGCCTCTGCTTTTCATGCTCACAGACATTCCTCCAGACCGCACATAGTAGGTCAATGCTTTGCGGCGGAGTCCCAAACCTCCGGGCATTACTCCCTCGGCATTAAGTCCAGCTTCGACGGATTGCTGCATAGTTTGCCAAACGGTGTTTAGGTAGTCAACGATTTCTTTACCTTCGCATTGTTCCACATATTCCCAATAAGAGCAGCCAGTGGTGTCGCACCAATCGAGAATGTCGCTTATCCGCGACATTCCGTAGATTTTGTTCTCCGTTTGTTCATTAAATTCTTCGTTGGCAAGCGTACCACCGCCGATGCTAAACACAGTCCAGGTGTTCACCACGAAACCATGTGCGTCGATTGCTTCAAATTTCATTCCGTTGGGGTGAAACTTGAGGAATTCTTCAGGTTCCCATATAATCCCTACATTGCCTATCGTCGAAAGTGTGTCGATGATGGCTTTGTCAGTGAGGTGGCCTTTGCCTGTTGCTGCAAGGCTGCCATACAGCGTTACGCGAAACGATGACACTCCTTTGTCGGCTATGCGAGTCAAAAACATTTCGGCGGCGCGCTTGGGTCCCATTGTGTGGCTACTTGATGGTCCGTACCCGATTCTGTATATTTGTCTAATTGTATCCATTATGGTTGCTAATCATTCGCCCGTAAAGATACAAAAACGGGGAAACTTTTGTGCAAGTTTCCCCGTCTGAAATTTTTCTTAGTGTTTATTTTACATAAACCTTGACCGCTTCATTCTCACATTTGATAATGTAGAATCCTTTGGTCAACTTTATGTTCTTGCTGTTGCCAGAATAAACTTTGACACCAGCAATGCTGTATATTTCGATGGGGGAGTCACTACTTGCTGAAACAATGCCATTATTAGAGTCAACCTCGAAATGCTTTGCTATAGTCGTGCTTACGGCAGAGGTTTCTCCGTCTTTCATTTCAATGAATTTCATATTGGAGAAGTTCGACCATTTTTCGGCATATGCTTCTGATGTGCCATATGGAACTTTTACGGTCGCATTACAATTATTTGCGAATGAATATTGGTTAATAGTAGGTGGTGTCGTAGTGTCAATGCTGATTGTCACGTTTGTTGATATGGATCTAAATGCAGAGTCCCAAATTTCATTAATGTTGCTTCCCATTGATATTTTGGTTAGGTTGGAGCACATGAAGAACGTGTATTGATATATGTCCTTAATTGACTCGGGCAAGGTGATTTCGGTTAGCGCGCTCTGGTTAAATGCTCCTGCTCCAATTTCGGTTACACTGCTTGGTATCTCAATTTTCTTTAGTTGCGATTGGTAAAAAGCATTCGGCCAAATTGCCGTAATGGTTGATGGCAATGACAACCCTACTATATATTGTGCATAGTCGGAATCAAAATCGCGAAACAAACGGCATTCGTTACTAGC
>CAVEIP010000088.1:8388-8911 GCA_963615935.1 [Ruminococcus] lactaris
TTACTAGCAGTGCCAAAGTTATCCGACATGTCAGGATCGGCACTCTTTGCATCTTGTTTAGCTCCGATAATGGTTACGGTGTATGTGCCGTAATCATCCTCTACGGTTTCAGGAATTACGATGTTTGCATCAAAGCCCAACAATTCAATTTTGGTTAATCGTGCAGTCTGTCCAGATGTTACAAACTCCAATTTGTATTTGTTGTTTGTATCTCTTAGGGTTATTGACCCTGTCTCCACTGCTTTCAGCGGTTGGGAAAGCAATGACACGGATGCAAGTAAAGTCAATGTTAAAAGTTTCTTCATTTTGTCCTGTATTAATAGTTTGATAATTGATTAGGTATTCATTATTTATAAAACAAGGCCAATTAGGCTACATTTGCCTTATTGACCTTGTATGTCATTGATGTTAAATCTTTATTTCACCCTCAGTACCTTACCGGCATTGATTCTGCTCTTCTTGCTCAATCCGTTTAGCTTACACAGGTTGTCGATGCTTGTGCCGTAAGCACTCGCAATTGATG
>CAVEIP010000089.1:0-8521 GCA_963615935.1 [Ruminococcus] lactaris
AGTTTGCATTTGCTCAATAACTTCGGTTGCGCAAATGCTTAGTCCGCTTACGTGGAATGTGCGTTTGGAAACAAAAGGCGGAAATGATGCGGAAATTGTAATCGACGCAAAGATTGAGCGTGGATGGCATCTGTATGATGTGAAAGTGCCCGACGATGGCCCTACTCCTACGGCTATCGTTTGGGATAAAAGCAGATTGAAGAATGTAGAAATAGTGGGCGGACTTGTGCCAAACCACAAAGCGGAGGAAAATCCCGACATGTTTTTCCATCTGATTCTTGGCACATGGGAAAACTCGGTGTCATTCCGTCAGAAGGTGAAATTGACAAACCCAAAGAGTTACAACATAGAAGGCGCTATTGTGGGGCAGGTGTGCAACGACAACACTTGCCAGCGCAACAAAAAGGAATTCAAGTTTAGCAAAGACGCTCCAGTGGAACAGCCCGACACTGTCGCAACCGTTGTGCCGCAGACCACAACCACGGTTGAAAAGTCGGGCAAACTCGAAACGTCGGACTATTGGAAACCTGTAAGCCAAGCGAAGACAACGCCTATTCAAGAACAGTCGTTGCTGCTGATATTTCTTGGCGGACTTCTTGGCGGACTGTTGGCACTCCTCACACCTTGCGTGTGGCCGATGATTCCGCTCACGGTTAGTTTCTTCTTGAAGCAATCGTCCAACAATAGGCGCAAGACCATAGCCAAGGCTGTGGGCTACGGGTTGTCGATAATCATTATTTATGTGTTGTTGGGACTTGTGATAACGATGGTGTTCGGGTCCAACAAACTTAATGAATTGTCGACAAGCGCACTGTTCAATGTGTTCTTCTTCATTCTGTTGGTGGTCTTTGCCATCTCGTTCTTCGGAGTGTTTGAGATTACGATGCCAGAGAAGATGACAAACGCGGTCAACAGTAAGGCCACAACGACAAAGGGCGTGATTAGCATCTTCTTTATGGCGTTCACGCTGGTGCTTGTGTCGTTCTCTTGCACTGGTCCGATTATAGGCACATTGCTCGTGGAGGCCGTTGCCCACGGAAACATTATTGGCCCGGCAGCGGGAATGTTTGGATTTGCCATAGCATTGGCTGTGCCGTTCACAATCTTTGCTATGTTCCCGTCGTGGCTCAAGAGTCTTCCCAAGTCGGGCGGCTGGCTCAACACGATGAAGGTGGTGCTCGGCTTCATTGAGTTGGCTTTGTCGTTGAAATTTCTTTCGGTTGCCGATCTCGCTTACGGATGGCATATCCTCGACCGCGAAGTGTTCGTCTCCTTGTGGATTGCGATATTCCTGTGCTTGGGACTGTATTTGCTGAAAATCATAAAATTCTTTGGCGACGACGACAAGTCGCACATCGGCGCAGCGCGATTGCTTGCCGCTGTGGCTTCAATCTCGTTTGCCTTCTATTTGTTGCCTGGCCTATGGGGCGCTCCGTTGCGAAGCATCAGTGCATTTGCTCCGCCGTTGTCCACTCAGGACTTCAACCTCTACGAGTCGGGCAAATTTGTGAAATACGACCAGTTTGAAGAGGGCATGGAAGCCGCCAAGAAATTGGGAAAACCGGTGTTCCTCGACTTCTCAGGCTATGGTTGTGTCAACTGCCGTAAGATGGAGGCATCCGTGTTTGAAAACGACAAGGTGAAAAGCATCATTGAGTCTGAATTCGTGATGATAACCTTGATGACCGACGACAAGACGGAGTTGCCGATGATGATTGAGCATGAAGAAAACGGAAAGAAAATAAAACTGCGCACCTACGGCGACTTGTGGAGTTATCTGCAGATGAGCAAATTCGGCGCAAACTCGCAGCCTTACTATGTGGTGCTCGACAATAACGGCGAATTGATGTCGGGACCATACTATTACGATGAAGACTGCAACAAGTTTATCGACTTCCTGAAACGAGGTATTAACAACTACAAAAATGATGGAAAACAACAATAAATCGGCAGAAATCAAAGCCTTCAGCGATCTTTTGGAGGTCGTTGAGGAACTGCGGCAGAAATGTCCGTGGGACAGAAAACAAACCAACGAAAGTCTTCGTTGCAATACTATTGAAGAGGTCTACGAACTCAGCAGCGCTTTGCTTGCCGACGACGTGCCAAACATCAAGAAGGAGCTTGGCGACGTGCTCCTTCATGTACTGTTCTATTCCGTAATCGCAAAAGAGCAAAGCCGATTTAACATTGCCGACGTGTGCAACGCTTTGCGTGAGAAATTGATTTTCCGCCATCCGCACATCTACGGCAATGTGCAGGCCGACAGCGCACATGCTGTGGAGCAAAACTGGGAACAGATAAAGTTGAAGGAAAAGGGCGGCAACAAGCGTGTGCTTGATGGCGTTCCCAAGGCATTGCCGTCGCTCATCAAGGCAGAGCGGATTCAGGAGAAGGCTGCCAACTATGGCTTTGACTGGCGGGACAAAAAAGATGTGTGGGCAAAGGTGCGAGAGGAAGTCCTTGAATTCTCTGCCGAGATGGAAAACGGAACCAACGAAAGTCGCACGGCTGAGTTTGGCGACGTGTTGTTTAGCCTGATTAATGCAGCCCGACTCTATGATGTTGATGTCGACACTGCATTAGAGCGCACAAACCAGAAATTCATCAATCGCTTTAATTATATCGAAGACAAGGCCGACGAGGCTGGTGTTGCTCTGAAAGAAATGTCGTTGGAGCAGATGGATGCACTTTGGAATCAAGCCAAGCAAAACGAGAAGGGAGAAGAATGATTGTCTGCATAACAGAGAAACCGAGTGTGGCAAAGGATATTGCCGCAATTTTGGGCGCGACGGTGAGGCGCGACGGATACTATGAGGGTAACGGCTATAAAATAACCTGGACCTTCGGCCATCTGTGCACACTGAAAGAGCCTAACGACTACACCGAACGGTGGAAATCGTGGTCGCTGAGCGCACTGCCAATGCTTCCTCCTCGGTTTGGCATAAAACTGATTGCCGACAGCGGCATCGAAAAGCAGTTCAAGGTAATCGAGTCGCTTTTTAATGAGGCTGACGAGATTATAAACTGTGGTGATGCCGGGCAGGAGGGTGAACTCATCCAGCGATGGGTGCAGCAGAAAGCTAACTGCAAGAAGCCGATGAAGCGGCTTTGGATTTCTTCACTTACCGACGAAAGCATAAAGGAGGGATTCGGAAGTTTGAAGCCTCAAACGGATTTTGATAGGCTATATATGGCTGGCTTGTCGCGCGCCATTGGCGACTGGATTCTTGGCATGAATGCCACCCGACTGTTTACTCTGAAATATTCGCAAGGTCGCAACATCCTGTCAATCGGACGGGTGCAGACTCCGACGTTGGCGCTTGTCGTTGCCCGCCAAAAGGAGATAGACAACTTTGTGCCAGAGGACTTCTGGGAATTGAAAACCAACTATCGCGACGTTACATTTCTCTCTACAAAAGGTCGCTTTTCTACCGAGGCGGAGGCACTCGCCGCGGCAGAGGCGATAAAAGACGATTTGTTTGTCGTCAAGTCGTGCACTACGAAACGCGGCAAAGAGTCGTCGCCAAGACTTTTCGACCTGACGTCGCTTCAGGTGGAATGCAACAAAAAATATGGCTATTCTGCCGACCAGACACTGAAGTTGATACAGTCGCTCTACGAGAAAAAGTTCACTACCTATCCGCGTGTCGACACTACATATCTTAGCGAGGATATTTATCCGAAGGTGCCGAACGTGTTGAAGGCTTTGACTCCATATGCCAATTTGGTGGAGCCGTTGCTGTCGAAGAAGTTGCCTAAAAGCAAAAAGGTGTTTGACAACGGCAAGGTTACCGACCACCACGCAATCATCCCGACCAACGTGACTCCGTCGCCAACGTTGACTGTGGAAGAGAAGCGGGTCTACGACATGGTTGCCCGGCGTTTTATCTCGGTGTTCTATCCCGATTGCGAATACGACCAGACAACGGTGCTTGGCAATGTGGGCGACGCGGAGTTTAAGGCCAACGGCAAGCAGATAGTGAAAGAGGGCTGGCGAGTGGTCTATGGCAAAGTGACGGGCGAAAGCAAGGACGATGCCGACTCTTCCGACAAGATTCTGCCGCCGTTCACTGAAGGCGAGTCGGGACCGCATGAGCCGTCGATTGTCAAGAAGACAACCCAGCCGCCGAAGTACTATACCGAAGGTACGTTGCTTAGGGCAATGGAAACAGCCGGAAAACTTGTGGAGGATGAGGAGTTGCGCGACGCGATGAAGGAAAATGGCATCGGTCGCCCGTCAACCCGAGCCGCGATAATTGAGACGCTGTTCAAGCGCAAGTACATTCAAAAAGAGCGCAAGAGCCTGAAGGCAACCGCTGCAGGCATCGCGCTGATCGACACGATAAAAGTAGACTTGCTTAAGTCGGCCAAACTCACGGGAATTTGGGAAAACAAACTCCGCAAGATAGAGAAAGGGGAGTATGAAGCCCAGGAGTTTATCAATGAGTTGAAAGCGCAGATCAACCAAATCGTTTATGACGTGCTGAGCGACAATAGCGGCTACAAGATTGCAGTGGAGTCTACTCCGACAGCCAAGACAAAACTGGCACAGTCGGCTGAGAAGAAAAAACGTGCGCCAGCGGTCAAGTCCTACGACCAAGTGCACTGCCCATTGTGCGGCACAGGCCACATGATAAAGGGCAACGCGGCGTTCGGTTGCAGCAACTATCGTACGGGATGCGGCTTTAAAGTCGCGTTTGAAGAGTTGAAGGGGAAACAAACTCCTTCGCAACTGAAAAAATACATATCAACAAAATATCCGAAAGATGGTGAAACTAAACAATAAGGAAATGTTTCCGATTGTCGACGAGCAAGGCGTTGTTATAGGCTCTGCCACACGTCAGCAATGCCATTCGGGCGCGAAGTTGCTACACCCGGTGGTGCATCTGCATGTGTTCGACAACGACGGTCGGCTATTCCTGCAGAAGCGCTCCATGGCTAAGGACATACAGCCAGGCAAATGGGACACCGCCGTAGGCGGGCATGTCGACTATGGAGAGACCGTGGCGACGGCGCTGCTTAGGGAAGCGGAAGAGGAACTGTCGCTGACGGTGCGCAATCCTGAGAAATTGTACTCCTACGTCTTCGAAAGTGATGTGGAGCGCGAATTGGTCAACACCTTCCGATGCATAGCCGACGAGACGGAGATAAAGGTCGATCCCGACGAGATTTCCGAAGGACGTTTTTTCACGATGGAGGAGGTTGAGGCTATGATTTCGAGCGGACAGACAACCCCGAACTTCGCTCTGGAATTCGACAAACTGATGAACGTAATAACACATAAATAAGGAGTCTATATGGAACGAGGTCTGCTGATTCAGTACTTAATTGTGGGAATCGTTTTTGTTGCACTGGTGGCCTATGTGGTGCGCAAAATCATAAATATGCGTAAGCGCAAAGGCGGCTGCTGCTCATGCTGCGACAAGGAGAGTTGCGCAATCGCCAAATCGGCGCAACAGCGGAAGTGTGATAATTGTGGTTAACGCAAACGACTTTTTCCTTATTAAATTTTTGTCATTCAAACATTAGTTATAATTTTGTGGTTATTAAACTTTCAACTATCTTAAAAACCATATTATGAGTAAACCCTATGTTGTAGGTATCGACCTCGGTGGTACAAACACCGTATTTGGTATCGTTGATGCCCGAGGCACAGTATTGGCAAGTGGCTCAATCAAAACAGCGAAACACGCTGCTATTGAAGATTATATCGATGAATTGTATACAGAACTGTCAAAACTTATCGTTGCAAACGATGCTGTTGACAAAATCGCTGGTATCGGTATCGGTGCGCCAAACGCAAACTACTTTACTGGTGTTATCGCCGACGGCGTGAACTTGCCTTGGCCAACTCCAATTCCATTGGCCGACTTGGTTTCGAGCAAATTTGGCATCCCTGTAGCAATCACCAACGATGCAAACGCAGCAGCCATCGGCGAGATGACTTATGGCGTGGCTCGTGGCATGAAGGATTTCATTATGATTACATTGGGTACAGGCGTTGGTAGTGGTATCGTGGTAAACGGACAGATGGTTTATGGCCACGACGGTTTCGCTGGAGAACTTGGTCACGTAATCATGAAGCGCAACAACGGACGTATCTGCGGTTGCGGCCGTACAGGCTGTTTGGAGGCTTATGCTTCTGCAACAGGTGTGGCACGCACTGCCCGCGAATTCCTCGAAGCCCGCGCTGGCGAGCCTTCAATGCTCCGCGCTCTCGACATCGACTCAATCACTTCGAAGGACGTATACGACGCAGCTGTGGCTGGCGACAAGATGGCAAAAGACATCTTCGACTTTACAGGCGACATCCTCGGTGCTGCATTGGCTGACTTCATCACATTCTCAAGCCCTGAAGCAATCGTGCTGTTCGGCGGCTTGGCTAAGTCTGGCGATTTGCTGATGCGCCCGTTGAAGGAATCAATGGATCGCAACACAATGGCAGTGTTCAAAGGCAAAGTTAAACTCTTGCTCTCTGAATTGAAGGAGAGCGATGCTGCAGTGCTTGGCGCAAGTGCCTTGGGCTGGGAAGCAAAAGCCGCTGCCGAAATAAAGAAATAATGTTGTAGAGATATGACAACCGAAACGGACTCTGACAAATAAGAGTCCGTTTTTCGTGTTTAAAATCGTAAAATGGTTTGTCTAATCTTCTAAAATATTTACCTTTGTAAAGGTCTAAACTAGAAAAAATTCATTAATAAAAATATTTCTACTTATGGGATATAAAATTATTGTTCTGGCAAAGCAAGTGCCAGACACTCCTTACAATGGGTCCTCCACGTGCTTCTGAAATCATCAGAGAAGCAATCTACAGAGGCGCTGACACAGGTATTGTGCTTACCGACCGTGCTTTCGCCGGTGCCGACACATTGGCTACATCTTACGCCCTCTCGGCTGCCGTTAGAAAGATTGGCGAATACGACTTGATTATCGCCGGCCGTCAGGCCATCGACGGCGACACTGCACAAGTTGCTCCTCAGGTTGCTGAAAAACTTAACCTTCCGCAGGTCACCTATGCCGAGAAAATCGAAAAGGTGGAAAATGGCAAGGCTACAGTTACCCGTCGCATCGAGGCTGGTGTAGAAACAGTTGAGGCTCCATTGCCATTGGTCGTTACAGTCAATGGTTCAGCCGACGACTGCCGTCCACGCAACGCAAAGCGCGTGCAGAAATTCAAATATGCCGTTACTCCAAGCGAAAAGGCTGCGTTGGCTGAAGACAAAGCCGCTCTTGTTGACGCTCGCCCATATTTGCAACTCAAGGAATGGAGCGCTGAATTTGTTGAAGCAGACCCTGAACAAATCGGTCTCAAAGGCTCTCCTACAAAGGTTAAGGGTATTGTGAACGTCGTTTTCCAGGCAAAGGAAAGCAAGCGCATGGAAGGCAAAGACCAACAGGCGATTGAAGACTTGGTAAAAGAATTGATAGCAAACCACACAATAGGGTAGTTTCAAAAAATAATCATTATGAAAGATAACAATAATCTTATAGTATATTGCGAATTTGAAGACGGCCATATTTCAGACGTCAGCCTTGAGTTGTTGACCAAGGGCCGTGCATTGGCTACCCAATTGGGTGTATTGTTAGAGGCTGTTGTGCTTGGCGATAAGTTGGAAGGCATCGAAAAGCAAATCTTCCCTTATGGCGTTGACCGCGTCTATAAGTTTGAGGATGAGAAACTTTATCCTTACACTTCGCTCCCTCATGCAGCAGCAATCATCAACTTGTTTAAGGAAATCAAGCCTCAGATTTGCTTGATGGGTGCATCGTCGATTGGCCGCGACCTTGGTCCTCGTGTTTCTTCGTGCCTCCACAGCGGTTTGACGGCCGACTGTACATCGCTCGAAATCGGCGACCATACTGACCCTAAGACAAAAACTGAATACAAGAACCTTCTCTATCAGATTCGTCCTGCTTTCGGTGGCAACATCGTGGCAACAATCGTCAACCCTGAGTGCCGTCCGCAGATGGCAACAGTGCGCGAGGGCGTGATGAAGAAGGAAATCTTCGATGCAAACTATAAAGGCGAGGTTGTTGACTTGAATCCTGCTGACTACATCTCAGCAACCGACTACGTTGTCGCTGTCATTGACCGTCACATCGCAAAGTCGAAAATCAACATCAAGAATTCTCCAATCATCGTTGCTGGTGGCTATGGTGTGGGCAGCAAGGAAAACTTCAACTTGTTGCACCAACTCGCTGAAACTCTCGGTGGCGAGGTGGGCGCTTCGCGTGCCGCTGTCGATGCCGGCTTTACAGAGCATGAGCGTCAGATTGGCCAAACAGGCGTTACTGTCCACCCGAAATTGTATATCGCTTGCGGTATTTCTGGTCAAATCCAGCACATCGCAGGTATGCAGGACAGTTCAATCATTATTTCAATCAACAATGACCCGGATGCACCAATCAATGCAATCGCCGACTATGTAATCACTGGCGATTTGGAAGAGGTTATCCCGGCATTAATTAAGTATTACAAGAAAAATTCTAAGTAGTTATGGCTAATTTTTATAAAGATAAT
>CAVEIP010000090.1:0-8378 GCA_963615935.1 [Ruminococcus] lactaris
AGATAGAACCCTCGGCTGAAGCCATGGGGTTTTGGAATATTTCGCCTCTTCGAGGCTCACTCATTAGCTCAGTGCTTTACATTCACAAGATAGAAAAACTGTATTAAAATATTAAATAATGTTTAATGGGCGATAATTGGACCGATAAATTTTTTAAGAATACTCATATTATCGTATTTTTGCAGATAAAGCAAACGCTACTTAAAATCAAACAATAATACTCAAAAAAATTAAACGATGCGAAACATTTTGATGCTGGCTGCCGTTATGGCAACAACGGTTGGCGTTGCAAGGGCAGAGTTTAAGCCTCTTGACACACCCACTCGGGGCAGAATCTCGACATTGCTCAAGGAGAAATTGCCTGAAAATCTTGCAATTGGCAAGGTAGATGTCGACACTGCATTGATTGATGTTGAGAACTCTAAACTGCGTCTCGACATGAACGAAGCCTATGGCTACGTTCCCGATCTTGCAAGTTACACCACTTCGGTGAAGAGCAATGTGGCGATGATGTTCAAGAAGCCGTATAGTGTTGAAATCACCGTTGGAGGAGTGCCGGTAGAGCGCCTTTATTCCGACTCTGGTTACGCATTCTTCTCGAAGACGGAGAAAGCACCGTTTGTCTATGCTCTCGATAAAACCCGTCACCCAAAGAAAGGTCTTGACGGCAAGATTATAGCCATTTGGCAAAGCCACGGCTACTATTTTGAGCCGAAACTCAACCGCTGGGAATGGCAACGTGCCCGCATCTTCCAAACAGTGGAGGACCTCTACACGCAGAGTTATGTGATGCCTTTCCTAATGCCGATGCTCGAAAATGCCGGTGCCTACGTGATGAGTCCTCGCGAGCGCGACACACGCCGCCAGGAGTTAATCGTTGATAATAACGGCGGATTTGCAGTGGGCAACTATTCCGAGAGCAATGGCGACCAAGTGTGGAGCGACGGCGGCGCAGGCTTTGCCTACAAAGCAATGCTCTACAAGGACTTCGAAAACCCGTTCCTTGATGGCACCTACCGCAAGGTTACATCGACAAAGGGGAAGAAAGAGTCCGTCGCTACATGGTCTGCCAACATCCCCGAAGCCGGACAGTATGCAGTCTACGTTTCCTACGCATCGTTGCCAAACAGTACAGAAAAAGCAATCTATACAATTCACACAGCCGCAGGCGACCAGCAGTTCCAGGTGAACCAAAAGATGGGCGGCGGCACATGGATATACCTCGGACATTTCCCTCTTGCTGCGGGCGAGCAACCTGTTGTTTCGCTCACCAACAAGACTGGTAAGGCTGGCGAAGTGGTAACTGCCGACGCCGTTAAGATTGGTGGCGGTATGGGCAATATCGAGCGTAAGGTTGCCGACAATCTCAACGAGGAAGACACAAAGACACTGAGCGCCATCACAATGGTTGACCGTTTGCCGCACAACTATCAGGTGAGCGGCTATCCTCGTTTCACCGAGGGCGCACGCTACTGGTTGCAGTGGGCAGGTATCCCTGATTCGGTCTACTCTCCATCGCATGGCGTAAACGACTATAACGACGACTACCGTTGCCGCGGCATTTGGGTGAACTACCTTGCAGGCGGCTCGAGTGTTGTGCCAAACAAGAAAGGTCTAAACATCCCAGTCGACCTCTCGTTTGCTTTCCACTCCGATGCCGGCACCACAATGGACGACCGCATCATCGGTACTCTCGGTATCTACTGCACGAAAGGTGAGAAATATGCCAACGGCTCAGACCGCATGAATTCACGCCAACTTACGGATATGGTGCTGACAAACATCTGCAACGACGTCCGCAAGGATTTTGAGCCAAACTGGACACGCCGCGGCATGTGGGACGCTTCCTACTACGAAGCACGCGTGCCTGAAGTGCCGGCAATGCTGCTCGAACTTCTGTCGCACCAGAACTTCGCTGATATGCGCTATGGTCTCGACCCGACATTCCGTTTCACGGTGAGCCGTGCAATCTACAAAGGTATGGCACAGTTCTTTGCTGCAAAAGAAGGCAAAACAGACTATATGATTCAGCCATTGGCGGTGAATAGTTTCGCCATCCAGAAAGTGAAGAAAGGCGAGTACCGACTCTCTTGGAAAGAAACTGTCGACACCCTTTGCGACCGCGCACAGGCTCAAAGTTACATCGTGAGCGAGCGCATTGGCGATGGAGCGTTTAAGAACATCGCTATTGTGAAGAAACCTGAATATACGGCAAAAGTTAGCGACAACGAAATCCACAGTTACCGCATCGTAGCAGCCAACGACGGCGGCGTTAGTTTCCCGTCGGAAGTGCTTGCGGTAGGCGAGGCGAAGGACTCGAAGGGCGATGTGCTCGTGGTCAACGGATTTACCCGTGTCAGCGCTCCCGACTCGTTTGTGGCAAGTCCTGAATATGCGGGTTTCGACAGCGCTAAGGATCACGGTGTGCCTTATATCTCCGACATCAACACCATCGGCGATATGTTTGAGTTCCGCCGCAACATCCCTTGGTACGACGACGACTCAGCCGGCTTTGGTGCGAGCCGCGCCAACCAAGAGGACAAGGTGATTGCCGGCAACACATTCGACTATCCAGCCGTTCACGGCAAAGCCCTTATGGACGCTGGCTACTCATTCGTTTCTACGAGTGCTTCGGCAGTTGAAAGTGGCTCTGTCGACATGAAGGCCTACAAATATGCTGACCTTATCCTCGGCAAGCAAAAAGAAACCAAGGTGGGCCGCGGCGCAGTGCCTAACCGCTTCCGCGCTTTCCCTGCGGCATTGCAAACAGCCATCAAGGGCTTCTGCGAGGCAGGCGGCAGCATCTTCGTGAGCGGTTCGTTTGTGGCAACCGACATTTGGGACAATCCTAATGCCGACGAATCGTCGAAGGACTTCGCTGTCAAGACCCTCGGCTACCACTGGCGTGTGGGTCAGGCATCGATTGAAGGCAACGCACACATAGTGCCTACATATTACGACGCTTTCCAGTCGCTCAACCTCGATTTCTACACCGAACTTAATGACAAGTGCTATGCTGCAGAGTCGCCCGACGGCATCTATGCTGTGGACAAAGAGAAAGCCTGCACACTGATGCGCTATGGTGAGAACAACATCCCAGCAGCCGTAGTGGCTGATATGGACAACTACCGCACATGCGTGATGGGCTTCCCATTTGAGACAATCAAGGATGCTGGTTCGCGCAGCGCGTTGATGAGCCAAATCATGACATTCTTCAGCACAAAAAAATAACGAGAACCCAACCCCAATAGAAAATCAAAAAAACGACATAAAAATGAAAAGAATCGATTGTTTTATTCCGTTTGTCAATGCGGAACAAGTCAAGAATACAGTTGCTGGCCTCAAGGCGTGCGACTTGGTGCACAACATCTATCTGTTGGCCGGTGCCGACGCTCAAGGCGAGGTTGAAGGATGCACGAAAATAGCCATCGGCAACATCAACAGCAGCGACACAATGCAGAAAATCGCTGCCCATGCCGACTGCGACTACGCTATGCTCTACACAAAGTACAACTCTTTGGAGTTTGGCATGTTTGCCGTGGAGCGTATGGTGAAGATTGCCGACGACTCAGCGGCTGGTATGGTTTATGCCGACCACTACAACGTAGTAGGCGACCAGCGCAGCAACGCTCCTGTTATCGACTATCAGCAAGGTAGCCTTCGCGACGATTTTGATTTCGGTTCAGTGCTGATGTTCAACGCAGCAGTGCTCAAAAACGCTGTTGCAAAAATCGACAAGCAATACGACTTCGCAGGTCTTTATGATGTGCGCTTGAAAATCACACAGGAAGCAGAACTCGTGCATATCAACGAGTATCTCTACTCCGATGTTGAACTCGACACACGCAAGAGCGGCGAGAAGATTTTCGACTACGTAGACCCGAAGAACCGCGGCGTGCAAATCGAGATGGAAGAGGCTTGTACAGCCCACTTGAAAGCCATCGGCGGATACCTCAAGCCTGAATTCAAGAAAATCGAGTTCAGCGCAGGCAACTTTGAATATGAAGCATCGGTAATCATCCCAGTGCGCAACCGCATCCGCACCATCCGCGACGCCATCAAATCGGTGCTCAGCCAGAAGACAGACTTCAAGTTTAACCTCATCGTGATCGACAACCACTCTACCGACGGCACAACAGAAGCCATCGACGAGTTTAAGGACGATGAGCGCCTTATCCACATTGTCCCAGCGCGTCAGGACCTCGGCATTGGCGGTTGCTGGAACGAAGGCGTACACCATCCAAAGTGCGGCAAGTTTGCCGTCCAACTCGATAGCGACGACGTTTACCGCGACGAGAACACCCTCTCAATCATGGTCAATGCCTTCTACGAGCAGAACTGCGCAATGGTGGTAGGTACATACATGATGACCGACTTCAACATGAACATGATTGCCCCGGGCATTATCGACCACAAAGAGTGGACACCCGAAAACGGCCGCAACAACGCCCTCCGCATCAACGGTCTCGGCGCTCCACGTGCATTCTATACTCCAGTGCTCCGCGAGGTGAAAGTGCCTAACACAAGTTACGGCGAGGACTACGCCCTCGGTCTCAACTTTTCGCGCGAATACCAAATTGGCCGCGTTTATGAGCCAGTCTACAACTGCCGCCGTTGGGACGACAATTCCGACGCATCGCTCGATGTAGTGAAGATGAACGCTCACAACCTCTATAAAGACCGTATCCGCACATGGGAACTCCAGGCGCGCATTGCATTCAACAAGAAGAAATAAAAGGAGATGAGCGCATCTATCGATAAAATATCAGAATTCTTCAATCAGCAGTTGCAAGTGTGGGACACCGCTCGCAACAACTTCGCTGCCCTCGCCAACGTCAAAGTCAAAGAGTTTGACGTTGCGGGCTCGAAGGTTAAAGTGCAGTTTAACCCGGCACGCATCGTGTCGTCGGCAGCCAAGGTCGATGCCAAGTCGCTGAAGGAGCGCAAATGTTTCCTCTGTGCAGCCAACCGCCCCGACGTGCAAGACGGCATTGCGTGGAAAAACTACACCATCCTTATCAATCCGTTTCCTATCTTCCCGCGCCACCTCACCATCCCGTGCAACGACCACGTGGATCAGCGCATTGGCGGCCGCATTGCCGACATGATGAACCTTGCCAAAGAGTTGGAAGGCTACACTCTGTTCTACAACGGTCCGAAGTGCGGCGCGTCGGCTCCCGACCACATGCACTTTCAGGCAGGCAACCGCGGCTTTATGCCAGTTGAGGAAGAGGTGGAAATGGCAAAGAAAGAGGTGGTTGTGAAGAGTGGCAACGCAGAACTGTCGCTTGTCACCGGCACTTCGCATCCCTATTTCCTTATCCGCACCATCGCTGTGCAAAATGGCCAGCGGGCATTCAACATGGTCTATGAGCAACTGGAAATCCCCGAAGGCGAGCCAGAGCCAATGCTCAACGTGTTGTGCTGGTTTGAATCTGACATGTGGAACATCCTCGTGTTTCCGCGCAAGAAGCACCGCCCAGCATGCTATTTTGCCGAAGGCGACGACAATCTTCTCATCAGTCCGGCTTCTGTCGACATGGGCAACGTGTTTATCACCCCTCTTGAAAAGGACTTCGACAAGATTTCTGCTGCCGACATCAAGCAGATATTCGATGAGTGCTGTCTCAACGAGGACGAGTTAAAAACCATAGCAAACAACATTAAATAGAAAATATACTATGACGACGCAACCACAAGTGAAGGTGGGCATTATGAGCAGCCCACAAATAAAGTTTGTCTTTGCCAGTCCCTACACCGTCAACGGCACTACCGTAGAGGGCGCACAGGAGGCTGTAATCGACAATGGCAAAGTGCTTTGGAATGGCACCGCCTACGACATGATTGAGTTCGCTCCCATTGATGAAGAAAACGGCAGTTTCGAACTAATCGACGTGACCATAGGCGTGAATTTCCATTGGGAACGCAAAGAGAATCAGTCGTTTCGCGGCTCTCTGCGCCTGATTGTCGAAGGCGACAAACTCACGGCGGTCAACATCCTTCCCGTTGAGGAATACTTGCTCAGCGTAATCTCCTCGGAGATGAGCGCCACCGCTTCGCTTGAGTTGCTCAAAGCTCATGCTGTGATTTCCCGCAGTTGGCTTCTTGCTCAGATGGAGAAAAACCAGCAACTTGCTGCCGAAGAGACACCATATAACCCTTGTACACGCACTGCCGACGAACTGGTGCGCTGGTATGACCGCGAAGACCATGTGAACTTCGACGTTTGTGCCGACGACCATTGTCAGCGCTATCAAGGCATCACCCGCGAGTCTACTCCGACCGTGCGCGATGCCATCAAAGCCACTTGGGGACAGGTGCTCACCTATGACGGCAAACTCTGCGACGCCCGCTTTTCGAAGTCGTGCGGCGGCGTGTTTGAGCAGTTTGAATATTGTTGGGAGCCGAAGCACTACCACTACCTTGTGGCACGCCTTGACAACGCCAACACCATGCAGTTCCCCGACCTTACCGACGAGGAAAATGCCCGCAAGTGGATTCTCTCCGCGCCCGAGGCATTCTGCAACACCCACGACAAGCGTATCCTCTCGCAGGTGCTCAACAGTTACGACCAGGAAACAACCGACTTCTACCGCTGGACGGTGGAATACGACCAAGCCGAACTCTCGCGTCTCGTGCGTGAGCGCAGCGGCGAGGACTACGGCGACATCGTTGACCTCGTGCCAGTGGCTCGCGGCACATCTGGCCGTCTCTATCGCTTGAAGATTGTAGGCACAAAGAAAACTTGCATCATCGGCAAGGAACTTGAAATTCGTCGCACCCTTTCGCCGTCGCACCTCTACAGTTCTGCCTTCGTGGTTGAAAAGCAGGGTGAGAAAAACGGTGTGCCAGAACGCTTCGTGCTCAAAGGCGCAGGCTGGGGCCACGGCGTAGGTCTTTGCCAAATCGGCGCTGCTGTGATGGGCGAGAAAGGCTATGACTATAAACAAATCCTTCTGCACTACTTCATTGATGCAGACATTACCAAACAATATTAAAATCCTAACATGAAAACTTTTAAAACCAATATTTCACCTTGGTTCTGGGTGCCGACCTTGTATTTTGCAGAAGGAGTGCCTTATTTCGTAGTAAACAACATCTCCGTTATGATGTTCACCAAGATGGGTGTGCCTAACGGCGATATGGCTTTCTTCACAACGCTTCTCTATTTCCCTTGGTTCCTCAAGGGCCTTTGGGGACCGATTGTCGACGTGGTGAAGACCAAACGCTGGTGGATTGTGGCAATGCAGGTGCTTATGACTGCGTTGATGATTCTCCTCACGCTCACATTGCCTAAGCCAGATGCTGCTACCATAGCATCCGGACACACTCCAATCAGCATGTTTACCATCACGCTTGTGTTGTTTATCATTGCGGCATTTGCATCGGCAACCCACGACATCGCTGCCGACGGCTACTATATGCTTGCCCACAGCCCAAGCAGTCAGGCTGCTTTTATCGGCATCCGTAGCACTTTCTACCGCATCGCTTCGGTGTTTGGTCAGGGTGTGCTCGTCTACATTGCCGGTGTGATTGAGAAAAGCACAAACGACATCCCATACTCTTGGCAGGTGACACTCGGCGTGAGTGCAGTGGTGTTCTTCTGCGTCACTCTCTACCACACTTTCGTGTTGCCTCATTCTGCCGACGACCGTCCACGCAACGAAATTGCCAGTGAGAAATCACTCAAGCCGCAAAACGCCAACGGCCTCACGGAGTTTGTCAACTCGTTTGTTTCGTTTATCAAGAAGCCGGGCGTGGGTCTTGCCATTGCCTTCATGCTTCTTTATCGCTTGCCTGAAGGCTTCCTCATTAAACTCTGCCAACCGTTCCTCGTGCATCCAGTAGCCGAAGGCGGCCTCGGACTGTCCACCGAACTTGTGGGCATCGTCTATGGCACATGCGGCGTGATTGCCCTCCTTGCCGGTGGCATCGTTGGCGGCGTGTTTGCATCAAAGGTAGGTTTGAAGAAATCCCTGTGGTGGATGGCAGCTTGCATGACATTGCCTTGCCTCACATTCGTCTATTTGGCGATTGCACAACCGTCCGACCCAATTGTAATCAGCATTGCAGTTTGCATTGAACAATTTGGCTACGGCTTCGGTTTTACTGCATATATGCTCTACATGATGTACTTCTCGGAAGGAGAGTTCAAGACTTCGCACTATGCAATCTGCACCGCATTTATGGCGTTGAGCATGATGCTGCCAGGTTTCGTTGCCGGTTACATTGAGGAAGCAATAGGCTATGTCAACTTCTTCTGGATGGTGATGGCTTGCTGCGTTGCTACTCTTGTCGTGACCTATCTTGCCGACAAGAAAATTGATCCTGAATACGGAAGAAAATAACGAACAAGAGCAAAAAAAGTTTGTAACGAT
>CAVEIP010000091.1:0-8200 GCA_963615935.1 [Ruminococcus] lactaris
CAATTCTCCTTTCATAGTACATATTTTTGCTAAGTTAGTAATTATCAGCAAGCATCACAAGAGTTTTCGCAAAAAGAAACTGTGCCGCAGGGTTAATTGCGACACAGTTCAGTTTTAAGGGGCAACGAGGAACGATTATATCTCGTCTGCCAAATCCTCAAGTTCTATGGATATGGTTAATAATGCACGCTTGAGGATGTCACGTTCTTCTTTTGTAAACTCCGCTGGTTTCCCATTTTTGATGTTGTTGTTCAATTTTTGGGAAAACCAGGAAAGCGACTTTCCAAAAAAGCGATTGGATATATACGTACAATTCAGCACATCGAGTAAATCACCGCGCTCCAATTCTCTAATATTGAAAGGCTCCTTAAAATGTTGCTCGCTCCGCTGATTCACCAATTCAATAGCCTGCTCTTGGGATATTTCCCCGGACTTTAATTTTTCAGAAAACTCTTTTAAACTAATGTTGGATGTCATATTATATATTTTTAAATAAGCCCTCTTCTCTCACAAGAAGGCTTAATAGTTAAAGTTGCGAAATCTCACGCAAAATGTACCTGATTTCGGCACGAATTTTCTTTTTCGCTGCCTTGTCTTTCAACTCGTTGAATATTCTAATCAATTCAACTAAATCTTCGATTTTTCGTTCTAAGTCATATTTGTCCATAATAATTTAGATTATTTGCCTTATGGCATTACAAATGTAGTAAACTTTTATTTACTATACAAATTTTCAAGCATTTATTTTACGAAAAATCGTTAATTCTCTTGAAGCGTTTGCAGGCTGGGCGCATTGTTTTGGCTTTGAAGTTGCGCCATAGGCAATGGCCGGGGAATGCATCGGGATAGGTGTAGTGCTTGCACGTTCCGCAACAAGTGAAGTCATCGCTCTGCACGATAGGAGTCGTTTTGAGTTTGCGCACTGCGGCATCGAGCGTAGCCTCAAGTGCTTGCTGACGGCGTGGGTCGGGTGCTTCGGTCTGCGCTGATGCGACCACCTCTTCCACGCTGAGACACGCCTCTTGCAGGGCAACGAGTCCGTCAATGGTGTCCTTGTTGAACAACAGTTCGGGGCGGATATTGGCAGCCAACAATCGGAGTGCGGCATCTTCCATATACTCCACAGCGATACGGGCGAGGAAACGAGTCAGTTCCGCTTGGGCATTAATCTTCATATCGCCAGCACCAGGAGCCAACGACTTGGTGAATTGGTCGATTTGCAGACGGAGCATTTCAAGAGAGTTCTTGGTGGCTTCACGAAAGTTATGCTCAAGGAAACGCATAAGGTTTCGCTCGGCATGAACCATGCCATCGGTCAGCGATTTCTCAAGCAATCGGCAGGCTTGGTCAATCTTGCGGTTGCTCTTGATGAATCGGCGGGTATTGTCGAAGATGGTCACACGGAGTAACTGAGCCTCTTTTATCGCAAGACGAGCGATGAAGAAAGGTTTTAGTTTGATTTCCCTCGCTTCGACTGGTTGGATTGGGCGGCGAGCCGCCTGTGGTTGGATGCCTGTGCGGAGTGTTGTTGCACGAGTGAATGCTATTGGTTGAGTGTTCATTGTTTGTTAGATGAAATCGTAGATTGTGATGTCGCCTGACGGATTCTTTTTGTTCTTCCTGTTCTTGCGGAGAGCGTAGGCGAATGGCATAATCTTCTCCCACCAATGGGCATCGTCAGCCATCGAGCCAACCATCTGCACAAGGTTAGGCTTCTCGCTGAAGGTGTAGACCTGTTTCCAATCACCTTTGCGGTTGCCGCCGAAGAAATGTACACGGGAGTCGATTGATAGTTTTGCCCAGTCGCAGAACTCCGTGAAATAATACTCGCAGTAGTTGCGCTTGTCTGGATCCTCAAGTATGAGTCGGATGAAGATGTCTTCCTCTGCCTTGATTGCTTTGGCGGCAAGGACATAGATTGCGCTGTAGGGCGAGATGCTTTTGTATCGGCATTCGTAGAGTCCGTGAGCGAAGTAGGCACGGCCTTCAGCGGTGAAGCGTATGCGCAGGTCGAAGCATCGTGCGCCCGCATCCCATTGCTCGTTGAGGGATTTCCGCTGACAGCGGGCGAAAGGAATCATCAGCCATCCGTACCAGTGTTGTGGACGGAGATAGGTCATTGAGTTGTGTGTGCCGATAATCGGCTTTGTCAAAACGTGGGTCATAATTCAATGATTTTGCCCCAGGCGATGCGCTCGGCATCGGTGGGTTTGTGGTGTTTGTAATATGCTTTGGTGACGGGGATGCTCATTGCCACGATGAAGGTTGCCGTCTTGGTGTCCTTGCTGAGAGTGGCGATGAAGCCATCCCGTGAATGTTCCGTAGGGAAGATGTAGGTTGTCGGGCAGGTTGCTCCGTCAGTCCACACGTTCACTCCGTAGGTCCTTCCGTCAGCCATTGCAGTTGTTCGTTTGTTTGGGTTAGTTTCCTGTTTGTGTTGTACAACCGATTGCCCTTGCACCAAGGACATTCGTTGTCGGGATTGTGGGAGCGGCACGATGGCGATACCGAAGGCGCACCACGATATTGCTTGCGCCGCTCCTTTCCCTGTTTTATAGCCTTGTCCAGACTCATTGCTGAAGTGTTTTAATCTTGTCGTTGATGTACCATACAGCCTTCTGCAAGTCTTCGATGGCTTTCTGCTTGTCGTCGTATCCGTCCTCGGACTTTCTGCCAGCACGGAGCAGATATTTCACTGCGTTGCCGATGTCGAAATCGAGATGGCGGGTGATGTCGATAACCTCGATGCCGCAGGAATCCTTGAGCCAAGTGTAATGGCTCGGATGATTGACTTTGTCGTTCATAGGTTGAGGCGTTTGATTTGGTCAATCTTTGCAGCGACATCGGCAACGGAGTCGGTGTCGGCAAATCGGTGTATCAGTGTTGCGCCATTGGCAACATAGAGCCTTCCGTCAATCAGCACGATATGCAGGTTGGCGCAGAGTTCTTCGGCTCTTCTCTGCTGGCGGTTGCGCTGTTGGCGCAGAAGCCATAGTTTGTATTGCTTAATCATTGTTGTAGTAGTTCAATTAGTTCTTCTGCTTGGCGGTAGGCGAATTCGGTATCCTTGCCCTCGTCAAACTCTTTGATTGTTATCCACAGTCCGAAACGGCGCATCTGCACTTGGTAGGTGATGATGCAGGACTGCAAGACCTCCAGTTTGCCGACCTCGTCAAACCATAGGTATCGGTTTTCTTTGATGCGGTAAGTCATTGGATTTTTTGTTTTAGTTCGGTTGATTTCATAAAATATCGAAGATGTTAACTAAATAGATTAAGTTGAATGTTGTTCAGTACCTTGTTGTTGGCATCGTTGAAGAATTGCTTGTTGACTTCAAATCCGTAAGCCTTGCGCTGTAGGTTTGCCGCCGCACGGAGCGTTGTGCCGCTACCAGCGCACGGGTCGATAACCACATCGCCCTTGTCGGTAAAAATCTCAATGATGCGTTCCAACAATGGCACAGGCTTCTGCGTGGGATGCACCTTCGGAGTAACGTTGTCGAATCCCCAATCGAAGCAATTGAAAATCATCGCTCCTTTGTTGTTGAACTTAGGTAACTTGTCACGATAGAGGATAAGTCCATACTCGCAGTTGCCAACGACCTTCATATTCGCTTTCAGTACCTGAGCAGAGAACTTTTTGCGGAAAACAAGGTTGATATAGTTGTTCAGTCCGTATTTCCGTCCAAGTTCGATGAACTGCCATTGCTGCTCGAAAGCGCAGAAGAGAATCATACAAGGCGACTTACCCGCTTCCTTTGGCTCTTTGACGAGCATCTTAGAACAGAAGTGCATAAACTCCGCAGGGCGAAACTCGCTATCGGAAGAAAAGAACTGTTTGCCAGCCTTGTCGCTCTCGCCTTTCTTGTTGTCGCCGTCAACGTACCACGATGGGTTGCTTGCGTATGCGTTTTTGCCAAGCACATAAGGCACGTCAGTGAGGATGAGTTGAGCCTTTGGTATCTGGTATGACTTGTAATTCTGGAACGAGTCATTGAATAGTTGAATGTCGTTCATAGCCTTGAGGAGTGTTTGTAGGTTGGGTCGATGTCACGGCGGCGGATTTTCTGCCAAGCCGCATTGATTAACTGTTGGGAGTCGGCACCCATGATGTGAGCCATGTGCGCCACGATGATTTGCACGTCGGCAAGTTCATCGAGAATGCTCTCCGAAGAAGCGAAAGCGATAGCGTTGTGCAGTTCACGCACCTCTTCGTTGAGTTTCTTCATCCGTTGAGGGATGTTCTTGCCATAGCGGGCGGTCATCCCTTCCATTATCTCATTTTCTTTCATTCTGCTTTGCTTTAGTTGGTCGTTTGATTATCCAAGTATGGTTGTCTATCTTCACCCTTACGCCGCCTTCATCACGTTTGCGCAGTTCCGGGAGCATAGCCAAAAGTCGTTCACGGGAAACGGTGTCGGTGGCAGGGTTGTAGGATTGTTCAGTTATCATTTGTTCTTCTTGATTATCAGTTTTGCTTGCCGCTGAAGATTCAGCAGTCGGTAATTGTTGCGGTCAGCCTTGATGGTGACGAGAGCCTCAGCGCACCGCATCAGGATTGAGTATTTGCTCTCGGAGATAGTTTTCATAATCCCTTGCTTCTTGTTGCAGTTCAACAATCAGTTGGGCGCATTGCTGAAAGGTATGCACCTCATCGGGGCGTAGGTGAGTCCAGTCGTTGACGAAAGGACGGATAGCAGCCTCCGCCATGCAAAGGTTGGCGAGGAATCGGCTGTTAGTTCGTTTGGTCTTGAGAAGGTTTTCCATATCGTGAAAATTTTGATTTGCTAAAAAGGCAGACTGTTTGAAGAAAGAGCCTGCGAGTAAGACGGCTGCGACTGAGGAATACAGTCGAGGTCGTAGAAACGAGTATATTGCTTGGCGTAGCCCACGATGAACGATGTTGTTCCCGTGTTTCGGCCTTTCGCCACGATGATTTCCGCAGTGCCATCGGTGCTGACATTGGCGAAGTCATCGGAGTATTTGAGATTCTTGCCTTCCGTTCGGTAATACTCAGGACGGAAAACGAAGATAACGTTGTCGGCATTCGACTCAATTTCACCAGAGCCACGGAGTCGGGCGAGTGACGGATAAGGATTGTTTCGGTCACGGCTTAACTGCGAAAGCAGAATGATGCTCACGTTGATTTCGCCCGCAAGTCGTTTGAGGGTGGCGCAGATGTCGCCAATCTCCTGCACACGGTTGTCAATCTTGCCCATTGAGATGAGTTGCAGATAGTCGATGACAAAGAGTTTCACACCTTTGCGGAAAGCCATCTGCCTGATCCAGCCGCAAATCTTCGTGATGCTTTGAGCCTTTCGGTTGAAGAACACAGGAAGAGTGCGTGACAGATTGACCGCTTCGCCAACCCGATTGTAGTCCTCAGTGCCAAGGCGGCTGTAGAGGATATCGGACGATGACACCGTTGCCGTTCCCGAAAGCATTCGTGCGGCAAGTTGCATAACCGACATTTCCAGGGTGATGATGCCCACGCCCACACCAGTGGTAGCGGCATTGTGTGCCATTGTCAGCGCAAGCGAAGTCTTGCCCATGGATGTTTCGCCAGCCACGATGGTGAGGTCGGTGGCGTGCAGTCCTCCCCGCTCATCAAGTTTGCTCAGTCCCGTGGCGATCTCAGGAGCATTCGATGTGCGACTTTGGTTGTCGAACACGTTGCTCATCACCTCGTTGCTTGCCTCCTCAAACGTTACGATTTCCGTAGTGTTTGTCGTGAGGCAGTTGGCAATCTCGGCAGAGAGAGTCTGCAAGGTTGTTTCCGAAGGCTCCAACGGTTGCATCAGTTTTTGCTGGGCATCCATCAGCGCAGTCAAAGTGCGGCGGCGGATGAGTAGGTCGGTCAGCAGTTCATCGAGTCCACTAAGCAATGTGATAGGGTACAGCGCGCAGATGTGGCCGAGGTGCCTCATCGCCTCGGCATCGGTGGAAGCCAAGTGAGAGGTAACAGTGCAGAAGTTGGCATCACCGCCACCGCTACGGATTCGTAGCATCGTTTCCCAGATGACGCGGTTGTTGCGCTCGGTGAATGCTTCTGCATCGGCAATGCGGTAGAACTCGTTGACATTGGTCAGGCAAGCATTAAGCAGATTGTCTTCTGCTTCAGGATTCGACAGGTTGTTCATCGTTGTAGGTTGTTTGGAAATTCAGCATCCGCTGTCGGATGTCTTCCTCGAAGTGAGGGATGCCGAGAAAGTACGGCTTGCCGTTGCCAACGTCCTGCATGTAGTGTTCGCCAAATGCTTTCGTGATTGGCAAGTCGTAGCGTAACTCGTCAACGTGGGGCAGCATAAGGTCGGCAAGAAACCTGTTCCAGCGGGGCGGGTCGGCAAGTGAGCCTTCTCGCTGACGGATGTTTAGTAGCGAGTCAGCGTGACGCTTGGCATCCTTGAGGGTTTTGACATTGTCGCCACGCTCAATCCATTCCCGGCAGAACGTGTGGAGTTGGACGGCGAGTTGCTCACGGTCAAGTTTGAACTTGTAGAGCATCGAGTCAACCCAGAGCGTTTCAGCGAGTAGACGGTCTTCCAGTTCTCCGACAGGAATGAAATCCGATGATGGCGTTGATGACGGATTTTCGTTTTCTTTTGCTACGACTACGTCGTAGTTTTCTTTTTCTTTTTCTTGAGGAGAGAGTATAGGGGGTGTGGGGGAAGAGAGGGAGGAGGATTCTTTTTCTTTAGGCTCTTCGGAATAACCTATGGTTTTAGGTAGGTTTTTAGTTTCATAACCTATGGTTTCGGAATTCATAACCATAGGTTTTTGATTTAATAACCTATGGTTTTCGGTTTCATAACCTATGGTTTTTGATTTGGAAACCATAGGTTTTTTTGGTCGTCCACCAAGTTTACCTGCATTGCGTTTCTTCTTGTCCTCGTTGATGCTGTCACGAAGAAGACCAACGATAAGCACACCGATGGCATTGTCAGCATCGGGTTCGATGTCCTTAATCGCATAGTTCAGCAGAGCCTTGTAGGCTGCGTTCTGCTGGTCTGCCGGGAGAGCGTTTATTGTGTCAAACCAACTCTCTTTAAATGTTACACTTGCCATTGTCGTTGTTTGTTTTGCTAATCTTTTCGGTAGCCTTGTACGCATTAAGGTCAAGGCGAGTTTTGATGAGAGTCCAAAGGTTTCTTTCGAAGCCTTCAAACTGAGGAGTGACGCCATAGAACGCATAGTTAACCATAGCATCGTAGAGGCGATGTCGTGAGGCATCAGGCAATCCGTTCATCGCATCGGCAAAGGAGCGATAGAAGAGAAACCATTTCAGTTTTGTGGGTTTTCTACAATCTGCACTCCTCGGTCGTTGAGTAGTCGGTGTTCCTTGAGGAGTCCCTGCTGGTATAGGTTGTTGAGCGACTGACGAGCCATTGCCCATATCTGCCGATGCAGTTCCACCAGCGGCACAACTTGCGGACTGCGCTGCGCTTGCAGTTGCAGTATCGTTTGCTTTACGATTTCGTCCATTGAAGAATTTGAAGATGTTGAACATAGTTATTTGAGTTTTATAGGTAGTCCTGAATGATACCATGCGAGAAGCATCGCATCCCTAACCTCTTGGTTTGTTCTCTTAATGTCTGCTCCCGTGATGGCGATAATCTCATCGTGGGTAATCTTGCGGTCTTTGCCTTTCCACAACTTGCGGAGTGGCGGTTGCAGGACAACCTCAAGACCGAAAGCCTCAGCGGTCATGGCGATGCACTTGCCTATCTGATGGTTGCATCCCACATGGTAACTCTTCTTTGCCGCCACCGCCTTGCTGTCGGATGGCAAGAGGTGGAAGTTATGTGCGGTAGTCCATGAAGCCTCGACTACGACCACGGTGCGTTCCCTCGGCAGAGAGTCAGCGACATTGTGGAAATAGCCGATTATCTTCGGGAAAGTCAGCGAGTCAACGATGAGCCG
The DNA here is from genome assembly GCA_963615935.1 of [Ruminococcus] lactaris. Classification (GTDB taxonomy): domain Bacteria; phylum Bacteroidota; class Bacteroidia; order Bacteroidales; family Muribaculaceae; genus Limisoma. Next base: position 7,920 of record CAVEIP010000091.1, read on the forward strand.
CCGTGAAGACACCTCAAGAAGAGCGATGCCGCTTTTGTCGGTGTCTGGGTCGATGCCGATGATATATTCAGGATGATTCATAAGTATTCTTTGTTTTGTTTGATTCGTGCTTCCGCCTGACGGAGCATAAACTCCTCTTCGGGCGAAGGGACATAGATGCCGATGCCCGATGCCCAGTTGCGGAAACGTGTGATTGCAGTAGTCATCTCTTCTTTGTTCAAATCACGGGACGAACGGAAGTGCGGCACGCTGCGCCCCACCCTTTTGTCGTACGCTTCCTC
>CAVEIP010000092.1:0-8178 GCA_963615935.1 [Ruminococcus] lactaris
TGGAGGTGGTGTTTAGCGCCGTGGGTACACCGCCCGACGACGATGGCAGCGCCGATTTGCGCTTTGTCCTGGAGGTGGCTCGCACCTTTGGAAAGAACATCAAAAAATACGCCCTGCTCGTGACCAAAAGCACCGTGCCCGTAGGCACATCAAAGAAAATCAAAGCAGTCATTCAAGAGGAACTCGATGCCCGAGGTGTTGACATCCCGTTTGAGGTGGCGTCCAACCCTGAGTTTCTGAAGGAAGGAGCGGCAATAAAGGACTTTATGTCGCCCGACCGTGTGGTCATCGGCATCGAGTCGGAGCGTGCCCGTAAGGTTATGGAGCGCCTCTACCGTCCGTTCCTGCTCAACAACTTCCGCGTGATTTTTATGGATATCGCTTCTGCGGAGATGACCAAATATGCGGCAAACTCGATGCTCGCAACGCGCATATCATTCATGAACGACATCGCAAATCTCTGCGCTTTGGTAGGCGCTAATGTCAATATGGTGCGCAAGGGCATCGGTTCGGATGCGCGCATTGGCACGAAATTCCTCTATCCGGGATGCGGCTATGGCGGCTCGTGCTTTCCGAAGGATGTGAAGGCGCTTATCCACACTGGCTACGAAAGCGGCTACCGCATGCGTGTGATTGAGGCCGTCGAGGCGGTCAACGAGTCGCAGAAAACTCTCGTATTCACCAAACTTCAGGCTTGCTTTAGCGGCAGCATGAAAGGCAAGCGTATCGCTATCTGGGGACTGGCGTTCAAACCCGAGACCGATGACATGCGCGAGGCGCCGTCGCTTGTGGTAATTAATCATCTGCTTGAGGAGGGCGCTGAGGTTGTGGTCTACGACCCAGTGGCTATGGATGAATGCCGCCGCCGCATCGGCGACAAGGTGAAGTACGCCAAGGATATGTACGATGCTGTGGTTGATGCCGACGCATTGGCATTGCTCACGGAGTGGAAGCAGTTCCGCCTGCCGTCGTGGGAGGTGGTGCGCCGCACAATGCGTGGACGCGACATCGTAGACGGCCGCAACATCTACGACGAGGAAGAACTTGAAGAAGCCGGGTTTATCTATACTTGCATTGGTAGATGACAATAAATTAAAGTTGAAATGAGAATCATTCTGAAATCGATAATAATTGGGTTGGTTTGCTTTATGGCAGTTGCCGCTTCTGCTTGCCACGATGATGTGGAGCAGGACGAGACGGTCGACCGCACGCTGCTGATGTTTATGCCTTGGACTGGCAACCTAACGGAAACGCTGGCTTCCAACATAAAGGACATGGAGGCAGTAATAGCAAGCAAGGGACTTGGCAGCCAGCGGGTGGTGGTCTATTTTGCCTCATCGTCGAGCGAAGCAACGCTTTTCGAGATTGTCCCGACTGGCGGCAAGACACGACGCACCACACTCAAAACCTACACCGACCTCGACCTCACCACCGCCGATGGCATTGCCTCGTTGCTCCGCGATGTGAAGTCGCTGTCGCCATCGCGCTCCTATTCGATGATAACAGGATGCCATGGCTACGGCTGGCTGCCGAAGAATCAATTTGGCACCACAACGTCGTTGCTGCGCAGCATCCGCAAGAAAGGGGATGACGCTGGCTATCCGACACGCTTTTTCGGCGGCACTAACCGCACATGGCAGATAGACATCACCGACTTTGTGGATGGCGTGAACGCAGCCGGAATGCATTTCGACTATATAGCCTTCGACGTGTGCTACATGGCATCGATTGAGGCAATCTACGATATGCGCAACATCACTGACTACATTGTTGCTTCGCCGTGCGAAATCCTGGCGGATGGACTGCCATATTCGTCGATAGGCGCTTATTTTCTCGGCTCGCCCGACTTGAAGTCGGTTTGCTCGGGATTTTACACATACTATTCCAACTATCGTTTGCCCTATGGCACGCTGTCGCTCGTAGACTGCTCGCAGGTTGAAGGACTCGCTGCATTGATGAAGCGCATCAATGCGCAGTGTTCCATCTCCGAAGATGCCCTCGTGAGGGTGCAGCAACTCGACTACTTTAACCCAGTGATTTTCTACGATCTCGGTGACTATGTTACACGTATGGTGGGCGACAATAACGAACTGCTTAATGAATTTCAGACGCAGTTGGCTAAGACTGTAGTCTATGAGGTGCACACACCTTACTACTACACAAGCGCTGCTGGACGTGCCTATCTGGCAACTTGCAGCGGTGTGTCGGTCAGCGATCCAAGTACTCACAAATATGCTTCCACGAAGGCTTCCACAGCCTGGTGGAAGGCAACTCATTAAAATATACGAATCATGGACAACGAAATTCTGAAAAATATGCGCACTCGCCGCAGTGTGCGTGCCTACAAGGCAGAGATGCCGTCGCAAGAACTCATCGACGCTGTTGTTGAGGCCGGCACTTATGCTCCTACTGGTATGGGCCAGCAGTCGCCAATCATTGTAGAGGTGACCGACAAGGCTACGCGCGACCTCCTGTCGAAACTCAATGCTGAGGTTATGGGCACAAAGAGCGACCCGTTCTACGGTGCGCCAGTGATATTGGTGGTGCTTGCCGACCGCAAACGCCCAACTTATATCTACGATGGCTCGCTGGTGATGGGCAACCTGATGAATGCCGCCCATGCTGTGGGATTGGCAAGTTGCTGGATTCATCGCGCCCGTGAGGTGTTTGACTCGGAGGCAGGCAAACAATTGCTCAAGAAATGGGGCATCGAGGGAAACTACGAAGGCATCGGTCACTGCGCTCTCGGCTTTGCTGCCGACAATGCCCAGGTCCACGACACGCCACGCAAGGCTGACTATGTTGTAAAAGTGAAATAGGTATGGACCGCGGAACTCGTTACAAGATTCTCTTCGTGTGTCTGGGCAACATCTGTCGCTCGCCTGCCGGTCAGGGAGTGATGCAGCGCATCATCGAGGAGCGAGGGCTGACCGACAGCATTGAGTTGGACTCTGCCGGACTGTCGTCGTATCACGAAGGCGACCTACCAGACCAGCGCATGAGGGTGCATGCTCTCAGACGAGGCCTGGTACTGGATCATCATAGCCGCCCAGTGAGAGAGATCGACTTCGAACGATTTGACCTCATCCTGGCGATGGACGACAGCAACTACGACAAGTTGCGCAGCCTCGCTCCAACCGTCGAGGACATGGAAAAGGTGAAGCGTATTGCCTCATATTTCCGCCAAATGAAGGCTCACGACTGCATTCCCGACCCTTATTATGGGGGCTCGGAGGGCTTTGAGGTGGTGCTCGATCTGCTTGACGACGCTTGCCAGAACATCGCCGACAAATTTGAAAACAATCAGTTGTAAAATCCATAAAATCCAAAATCATGAAGCATCTGTCGCTTGCCGCAATAGCGCTCGCTGTGTCGGGCTCGTTGTCGGCCACTGTCTATGATAGCCCGCTAACGCTTACATGGCGTTTGGACGGTTCAAACCAGCGTAACCGTGACTATACCTATAGCATGGTCGTGAAAAATGTAAGTAAAATGACATTGGCCGACGATTGGGCAATTTACTATAACTCCTTCCCGCGCAACGCTATGCTGCTCGGCAAGAATGTGCCGATGACTATAAGCAAGGTGGCGCAAGGCTACTACAAGTTGTCGCCTGTCGAAAACATCGTGTTCAACCCTGGCGACTCGATTGTGCTCAATTTCCGTGCGCGCGGAGAGTTGCGCACCATCAGTTATGCTCCCGACGGCGCGCATTTTGCCTTTAATGCCGACAGCGTTGCTCGGCCTGTCAATCTTGAGGTTGAGCCTCTCGGCTGGTCATCGTTTCGCCATATTGAGGGCTTCCCTACGGGGCAGCGCCGCTACAAGATTAATGCGGAGGTCAATCCAGAGAAACAGGTGGTGTTGAGTTCGTTCAGCATCCTGCCTGCTGTGAAGTCGGTGAAGGAGGGCCGTGGCAAGGTCGACTTGTCGTCGACAATGTGTGTCTATGCTGCCGAAGGACTTCAGCGCGAGGCAGAATATGCAAACGCGGTGCTTGGTGGTAGTGGGGCAAAGACCATTGAAGTGCGTCTGTCGCTGATGAGCGGCTCTGATGCCTTGCGGGAAGAGGCGAGAGCCAACAGCGAGTACTACGAACTCTCGCTTTCGCCCAAGGGTATTGATATCCGAGGCGTTTCAGCCGATGCGGTGATGAACGGCGTCAAGACATTGGCTCGCCTTGTGGAACGCAATGCAGAAAAGCCGAATGTGCCCGAGGCTACAATCTGCGACTGGCCTGACCTTCACTATCGTGGCCTGATGCTTGATGTGGCTCGCAACTATTCGCAGTTGGACAATGTGAAGCAACTAATTGACCGATTGGCAATCTATAAGATTAACCGCTTGCAGTTTCACCTCACCGACGATGAGGGATGGCGCATCGAGATACCTGGCTTGCCAGAACTTACGGCTGTGGGTGGCCGACGGGGCATGACTGAGAAGGAAACCGACTTCCTTTTTCAGTCGTATGCCGGCAATGGCAATCCTAACGACTACAGTACTACGTCAAACGGATATATAACCAAGGAAGAATTCGTGGATTTTCTCCGCTACGCCTATGCGCGCGGCGTTGAGGTGGTGCCGGAAATTGAATCGCCTGGACATGCCCGCGCTGCCATTGTGGCAATGAAGGCGCGCTATCGCCATCTCGTGGCGAGCGACCCAGAGGCTGCCCGCTACTATCAGGTGTGGGATGATGATGACACATCGGTCTACACTTCTGCGCAGGGCTACAACGACAATGTGCTCAATCCTGCCATGGAGGGCACGTTTAGGCTGATGGACAAGGTTACCGACGAACTGATATTAATGTACCGCGAGGCTGGCGTGCCGCTTCCTTATATACATGTGGGCGGCGATGAAGTGCCGCGCGACCCATGGGCGAAATCGCCTGCCGTGAAGAAGTTGATGGCAGACAAAGGATTGTCGACTACCCACGACGTTGAGGAATACTACATCACCCGCATTGCCGATATGGTTACCGCCAAGGGTTATCGCATCGGCGGTTGGCAGGAGTCGGCTATGCGCCATAGTGAGGCCACCGACAAGGCATTACGCAACAAGTTTGGCGCCGTAAACTGTTGGAACACTGTGGCTGAATGGAATGGCGACACTATCCCTTATTCGGTGGCAAACAACGGCTATCCTGTGCTTTTGTGTAATGTCAGCAATTTCTATCTCGACATGTGTTACAACGCCCATCCCGACGAGCCGGGCCTGTCGTGGGGCGGTTATGTTGACGAATTCCGTGCTTGGGATGCGCGTCCGTTCGACGTGTATCATTCTTCAACGGAAACAATTTCGGGCTCGCCGCTCGATATGGCGAAGCAGGACGCAAAACTCCCGCTTCGTGCCGATGCCAAGGGCAATATTATTGGCGTACAGGGACAATTGTTTGCTGAAACAATCCGCAATTTCGACATGGTGGAATATTATGTGTTCCCTAAGATTTTCGGCTTGTGCGAACGAGGCTGGAACGCAACACTTCTGCCAGGGCAGACCAAAGCGGAATTCAATCGCATCATCGGCGACTTTGAGTTGCCATCGCTTCATAAAGCGGGATTCTGCTTCCACGTGGCGCAGCCAGGTATCGACAGGGTTGGCGGAAAGGTTGTGATGAACAGCCAATATCCCGAAGCAGAGATACGCTATACCCTTGACGGCACTATGCCTACAAAGGATTCAGCGCTCTACATCAAGCCATTTGCAACCGATGCAAAGGTGGTGCGCGCTTGCATCTTCTATCTTGGTCGCAAGAGTCTTGACTCGCGCCTTAGCGATTAGGGGATAATGATAAAAAACGGACGGCAGATACTGTTTGTATCTGTCGCCCGTTTTTCTGTATACCTACCGCTATTCAGCGATTGCGCTGATGGCGGCTTCGAGGTCGGCGAGGCGGCGCGCGCCGATGATGCGGTTGCGCTCTGTGCCGTCCTTAAACAGTATCATTGTAGGCACCGACTGGATGCCGTAGGCCATAGCCAACTGCTCGTTGTGGTCAACATCGATTTTGATGATTCTCACTTTGTCACCAAGTTTCTGCTTCAACTCTTCAAGGATTGGGTGCATCATCTTGCACGGTCCGCACCAAGTGGCGAAGAAATCAACTAAAGTAGGTGTGGATGAGGCAATTACCTCGCTGAATTTTTCTTGTCCGTTCATATTGCATTGCTTTTATTGTGAGCGTAGCAAATATCGTGCAAATCTTTGCTTTAAAGTGGTAAATAAAAAAAACGTGGCGGACAACTCTTTGTCTCACCACGTTCATTTGAAAAAAAATTGATTGTCTCACGACAACCAATCTTAATTAACCTTAAATCTAATACCATGAAAAACACATTGCAAATGTATCGCTATTTAGAGAAATGACAAAATAAAAGCGCATAAAAAATGCGCTACTTGTCATAGTTTAACTATTGCGGGCGGGGAATTTGCTCAGTCATTGGCTATCTTCCGGAATAGATGATGCCGTAGCCCACGAGTCGGTCGTAGCGCTCGCCAGGCACACGGTAGTAGGCACGCACCTGATATTCGTTGACCGTCTGATAGTGGTCGCCTTCCACCTTGGCAGTCTGTGCCACGCTGTGTCCGTCAGGCAGCCAAAGATATTGGTAGTTGTAGGCGCCTTGCTTCAGCGGCAGGTCGAGTTCGTAGCAAGATGTTTCTTCATCGTAGTGCATGCGGTTTGCATTGCGAAACAGATGTTGCGTAAATTCACCGTCGACATACATCTCTCCGCCTTGCAGCCTTGGCATCTTCAGCGTGAAGTGGACAATCATATAGTCCGCTTGCGTGTCGGAGTTATAGGCATCGCTCTCACGGATGGTAAATCGGCCATACTGGGTGCGGTCGTAGACGTATTGTTTTCCCCAGCGCGGTGCATCGGTTTCGAGCACGGCGTGGTGATAGGGCGCGCTATATGTGTAGCCGGCAATGCCCATGCCTGCGTAGTTGGTAGTGGTCATCTCAAACCGCCGGAACTCGTTGCCGCCAGGGAAGATGAGCGAGCGGTCGTGTTCATAGACTATATTGTTGCCGCTCACCCTCAGCGGATGGGTGATGGTCACTTCGTTGTCGCTGCGGGAGTTTTGGGTTACAACAATCTTCAGGTCGTTGTATGGGTTGTTGATGTTGTAGTCGGCCTTGTCGACAGTCACCGACAGTTGTTGATGGCTGTCGTTGTAGTCAATGTCGGTGCGCGACGACACTGCCACGCTGATGCCTACGCGCTTTTCCACTACGCAGAACCGTTGTTGCACCAGCACCATGTCTGGGTCGTCCTCGGGATAGACCTTCAGCAAGTAGTTGCCCGACAGAAGTATTGGCATGTCGTCGTTCGGCAGACTGATGCCGTAGTGCACATATTGCTCAAAGGTTCCCGACGAAAACGCATAGTCATCAACGTCAGCCTGGTTAAAGCCGTCCACATAGTCGCTTTCCACCAATTGCGACGGTTGCCATGAGGCATCGCAGTGAAGCAGCGAGTAGCGCAGATATTGGCGCTCAGGGTTGATGTCGTCAAACTCGACACGGATGCGGCTGTCGCCATTCAGCTCGATGACTGCAGGCGCATAGTAGTCGCCTTCCACACAGGCTCTAAGCGAGCGAATGGAGGTGGAGAAGATGCGCGTTTGGGTGTCGGTGGCTGCCGCATGTAGCGATGCCAGTGCGAGTATGCCGGAGATAATCAGTCGGTTCATAGGCTTACCAAATTATCGGTGAGTTGCCGTGTTGTTGCAGATAGGCATTTGCTTGGGAGAAATGATGGTTGCCGAAGAATCCGCGGTGCGCCGAAAGTGGCGAAGGGTGGGGCGAGGTGAGTACCAGATGACGGCTGCGGTCGATAAACTGGCCTTTCTTGATGGCATATGAGCCCCATAGTAGAAACACGAGGTGCTCGCGATGGGAAGCGAGATGTTCAATCACAGCGTCGGTAAACGTTTCCCAACCGTGACCTTGGTGTGATGCTGCCTGATGGGCGCGCACCGTGAGGGTGGCGTTGAGCAGAAGCACGCCTTGTTGCGCCCAGCGCACAAGGTTGCCCGACTGCGGCACATCGGTACCGATGTCGGACTTGATTTCCTTGAATATGTTGAGCAGTGATGGCGGAAACTGGATGCCATCGTTGACCGAGAAGCACAAGCCGTTGGCTTGGTTCTCGCCATGGTAGGGATCCTG
>CAVEIP010000093.1:0-8123 GCA_963615935.1 [Ruminococcus] lactaris
GACCGAGATGCAGAAGAAGTAGGAGTGGAATTTAATCTCATTGCCGATGCGCATAATTCCACTTTTTGCTGTAATTTTGGAGCGTAGAATTTAAGAGATATGGACATTTCTGAATTGTGCGGACTGCTGATGCCGGCAGCCCGCGTTGCGGCATTGAGCAAATGCTTGAAAGACAAGAAAATCAAACGTGTGAAGATGGACGGCTTGGTGGGATCTGCGCCCGCTGTGGTGTTCTCTCGCTTGCCCCGGCTGAAACAGCCGTATCTGGCTGTGGCAAACGATATGGACGAGGCCGGATACCTCTACAACGACCTCTGCCAGATTCTTGGCGATGAGGCAACATTGATTTTCCCGTCGGGCTACAAGCGCGACATCAAATACGGTCAAGCCGACCCTCCATCGCAGATTCTCCGCTCCGAGGTGTTGAGCCGCTGGGGCGACAGTAAACTGCAGATTGTGGTTACCTATCCAGAGGCGCTCGCCGAGAAGGTGGCACCACGAAAGGCAATTGAGGACAGTACGCTCACCTTCCGCAAAGGCGGCACTGCCGACCTCTCGGAAACGGCCAAGCGTCTGCGCGACTTCGGCTTTACCACGGTCGACTATGTGTACGAGCCTGGACAGTTTGCCGTGCGCGGCTCTATCCTCGACATCTTCTCTTTTGCCAACGAGCAGCCTTACCGCATCGACTTCTTCGGCGACGACATCGAGAGCATTCGCACCTTCAACATTGAGACGCAACTCTCGGAGCAGCCGGTCGATGAGATTACCGTGGTCAACAACCTTAATGCTGGCACGGCTGAGGGCACATCGCTGCTCCGCTTCGCAGAAAAGGACACTGTGCTTCTGCTACACGACCGCGAATGGCTTTGCCAGCGTGTGCATGCTGTGGCTGAGGAAACACTGTCGGAGAGTGCCGTGGTGGCTCGCGAAGGTGATGCCCACGCAATGGACAATGTGGTCGATGCCTACCAGTTTTGCCTTGACCTCGACGGCTTTCGCTCGGTGGACTATGCCGTGAGCAACCGTGGTACTTACGATGCTGCACTCACATTCAACACCTCGCTACAAGGGGTGTTCCATAAGAATTTTGACATCATCAGCACGTCTTTCAAGCAGTTTGAGCAGAACGGCTACAAGATTTGCATCCTGTCCGACAGCGAGCCGCAGTTTGAGCGTCTCCGTTCCATCTTCGACGACCGCCACGATGAAATCCATTTCACACCGGTGCTGCGTACCCTCCATGAGGGATTTGTCGACAACGACCGCAAGATTTGTGCTTTCACCGACCATCAGATTTTCGAGCGTTTCCACAAATACACGCTCAAGAGCGACCGTGTGCGCTCTGGCAAACTTGCCCTGTCGCTCAAGGAACTGTCGCAAATCGAGGTGGGCGACTACATCGTCCATGTGGATCATGGCGTGGGGCGCTTTGGCGGACTTGTGCGCACTGCCGTCAACGGGAAGATGCAGGAGATGATTAAACTCACATATCTCAACGACGACAAGATTTTCGTGTCAATCCATTCGCTCCACAAACTTGCCAAATACCGCGGTAAGGAGGGCATAGAGCCTCGGCTCAACAAACTTGGCTCGGGAGCGTGGAACAAGGTGAAGGAGCGCACCAAAACCAAACTCAAGGACATTGCGCGCGACCTTATCCGACTTTACGCTGCGCGCCGCAAGGAGCAGGGCTTTGCCTATTCGCCCGACGGCTATCTGCAGCATGAATTGGAGGCGTCGTTTATCTATGAGGATACGCCTGACCAGTTGAAGGCTACGGAGGCGGTGAAGGCCGACATGGAGAGCAACCGCCCGATGGACCGCCTGATTTGCGGCGATGTGGGCTTTGGCAAGACGGAGGTGGCAATCCGTGCGGCGTTTAAGGCTGCCACCGACGGCAAGCAGACTGCGGTGCTGGTGCCTACCACGGTGCTGGCTTATCAGCATTTCACCACCTTCAGCGAGCGCCTGAAGGAATTTCCTGTGCGGGTGGACTATCTTAGCCGTGCGCGCAAGCCGAAGGAAGTGAAGCGCATTCTCGAGGAATTGAAAGAGGGCAAAATTGACATACTAATCGGTACTCATAAACTCATTGGCAAAAGTGTGCAATTCAGGGATTTGGGCCTGCTTGTTGTCGACGAGGAACAGAAATTTGGCGTGAGCGTAAAGGAAAAACTCAAGCAGATGAAGGTCAACGTGGACACTCTCACCATGTCGGCAACACCGATTCCACGCACATTGCAGTTCTCGCTTATGGGCGCGCGCGACTTGAGTGCCATCAACACTCCTCCGCGCAACCGCTATCCAATCATCACATCGGTGACCGCACTCGACGACGACATCCTCAAGGAGGCCATCAACTTCGAACTGGCGCGCGGCGGACAGGTGTTTATCGTGAACAATCGCATTGAGCAACTCTTCGACCTTGAGAGCCGTGTGCGCCGCTTGGTGCCCGATGCGCGCACCATCATTGGCCACGGCCAGATGGCTTCCGATAAATTGGAACAGACGATTATCGACTTCGCTTCGCATCAGTACGATGTGTTGCTTGCCACGACAATCATTGAGAGTGGTATTGACATGCCGAACGTCAACACCATAATTATCAATAACGCGCAGAACTTCGGCCTTAGCGAACTCCATCAGTTGCGCGGCCGTGTGGGACGAAGTAACCGCAAGGCGTTCTGCTATCTGCTTGTGCCGCCCGAGGCGTCGCTCACTCCTGTGGCGCGCCGACGCTTGCAGGCCATCGAGAGTTTCTCCGACCTTGGTAGCGGCATCCACATTGCCATGCAGGATCTCGACATCCGCGGCGCGGGCAATCTGCTCGGTGCAGAACAGAGTGGATTTATTGCCGACCTCGGATATGAAACATATCAGAAAATTCTCAAGGAGGCAGTGCTGGAATTGAAAACGGAGGAGTTTGCCGACACCTTTGCCGAGGAAAACGCTACAGTCGCTGACACTACCTATGCCAACGACTGCACGATTGAGAGTGACCTTGAGATTCTCTTTCCAGCAGACTATGTGCCGCAGGAGAGCGAACGCATTCTGCTCTATCAAGAACTCGACAACATGGAACGACAGGAGGATGTCGATGCTTTCTGCCATCGTCTGGAGGACCGCTTTGGTCCAATCCCCGACCAGGCGCGCGAGTTGATTATGATTGTCACCTTGCGCCGCCTTGCCCGCCAACTTGGCATAGAGAAGATTGTCCTGAAGCAAGGACACATGACCATGTTCTTCGTGTCGTCGGACAACGCAGCCTACTATCAGTCGCCAGCCTTTGGGCGCATCCTCACTTACCTGCAGCAGAACGTGCGCACCACTAAACTCAACGAGCACAACAACCGCCGCTCAATGCGAATCGAAGGCATCGCCACTGTGCAGGCAGCCACTGCCACAGTCACTGGCATTCTCCAACTCCCAGCCTGCTGATAGGCGGTCGATTTTCTTCAGATACGCACAAAAAAATAGCCGCGGGCGGATGCTCGCGGCTATTTTATTTAGCCTTTGGATTTATTCAATCGAATTACTTGTTTTCGCTGTCGTCGATTGTACAAACGCTTACGCGGTTCCAGTCTGCTTCAGAGAACATGTCACCGATACCGTTGCCGGCTGCGTCGATGCGCTTAGCGTTGATTTTGTAGCGCTTAACGAGGATGTTCTTAACTGCCTCTGCACGTGCGTTAGCAATCTTCTCGTTAACTTCCTTGCTACCTTCTGGAGAAGCGAAGCCACGGATAACTACCTTAGCGTCTTTGTGGTTGTTCAAGTAAGTAGCGATACGCTCTACGTTAGGCAACTGTGCGTTGTCGACAGTTGATTTGCCCTTGCCGAATGTAACGACTGACTCCATCGAACGAGTGTTGTTAGTCTGTACTTCCTTGATAACTTGAGGAGCGCGGTTCTTAAGGTTGTTGATAGTGTCGTTGAGGTCGCTGATAGTGTTGTTAGCGTCCTTAAGTTCTGCGTTCTTCTTGTTGAGGTCGCCACGCAATTGGTTGATCTTTGCGTTGAGACCGTCGATTTCGTTCTGGTCGTAGAGATCAGCGTAAGTGAAGTGGTGAGTACCGTTGCTAGTCTTGAAGTGGTAAGCGATACCTGCCATTACTTCCCAGGTTGCATTGTTAGAGCTGAACACAACTGCGTTGTGATCATCACGGCCTTCGATGTTCCAATTGATTGCAGGCTTGAGAGCCAATGTCCACTGACGGTCGCTGCCGAGGTTGAAACCAAAGTTCAAACCAACCTTAGTAGTCATAAAGTTAGTTGAGTGTCCGTCAACTTTGTTGTATGTGTAAAGGTGACCCCAACCGATACCACCGATTGCTTCGATTTCAAACAAGCGTGGCTTGCCGTTGTAACCACCGAAGAGGTTCATAAGGTTCAAACCACCGTTAAGAGAGAGGACGCTGTGGTCGAATGCAGTGCGTGTGCCACGGTTCCCGAAAACACCTGATGTGTTTACACCTGCGGTGAAATCAACGCCAGTCTTGAATACTGGAGTGAACTGCTTGTAAACTTCTACACCAAACTGACCGCGCCAGTTGTCGAAGAAATCTGTGTTGTGGCTCAATGGTTGAGTTGCGCCTACATTGAAGCCAACTGACCAGTTGTCTGTAAACTTAGTGCCTGTAAGGGCTTTGTCTGCGGCATTGGCAGAAAGGATTGATGCTGCCAAAGCAAGAGTGAAAAGTACTTTTTTCATTAATAATTGAATTTTTAATTACGTATATAAGAACAACCAACTTCCAAAAAGGTTTACAGAAAGTCATATTTTTTTTCAAAAAATGCGTTTTTTTAGACAAAACGCCTAAAAATCACTATCTTCGCACTATAAAAATTTTTTATGGAAACTGCAGAGAAATTAGACAAGGTCGATATTCAGATACTTCGTACACTTCAAGGCAATGCCCGACTCACTATTAAGGAACTGGCTCAGAGCGTAAATCTTTCGTCCACTCCAGTGTTTGAGCGGTTGAAGCGGTTGGAAAACCGTGGATACATCCAAAAATACATTGCTGTGCTCAATGCTGAGAAACTCAATCAGGGGTTTGTGGTGTTCTGCAATGTGAAGATGCGACAAATTAACCATGCCATCGCTGCGGAGTTCACCAAGATTGTGCAGGACATCCCCGAGGTGACGGAGTGCTACAACATCAGCGGCAGTTTCGACTATCTTCTCAAAATCCATGCCCCCGACATGAAGTACTATCAGGAATTTGTTCTCAATGTGCTCGGTCGCATCGAGTATCTCGCTTCAGTGGAAAGTATCTTTGTGATGGACGAACTGAAGCACGAATATGGCATACATATATAATAAGTAGTGCAGTCGGCTCTATTTTGAGTGCTTGGCATGGGCTGAGCGCAAGCGGTGGTGGTAGCCGCGCTTCTTGTAACTTGGACCATTGTAGTGGTAGGCAAAATTACTCCAGTCTTTTTTCTTCAGGTATTTCACCAAGTCGCGGTTGATGCAGAACTGCGCGAAAAGTTCGAGTTGCTCGGCTTCCGATTCCGACATCCGTTCTACAAACTCATCAATCGTGGCGCATCCGCAACTCTTCCAGTTGAATCCTCCAATCTGAAACATTCCCCAAAATGCCGACTTGTTGGCGACATCGCTATTGATGGTCCGCGCCGACTCCATGCGTGCCCATTGGGCATTGCCGTAGCCTCCGTATTTCTTTGAGTTTACGGGCTTGAAACAGGTGTAACCTTTGTATTTCGAAGTGCTGATGCCTGCTTGGCGGAGATGGCGGCGGAACATCGTTAGGTCGAAGTTGATGAGCGGTTTGCCTGGCGAGACAAATCCTTGGTGCGACTTCCCCGCCTCGATTTCCACCACTGCCTTCATTGTGGCAATGTCAACGCCCAATTCATCCGCTACCTTCTGATAGTCTTCATCTGTGAGCCTTGTGTAGCGGCCGTTGTCTGATGCCTTGGCGCTGTCCGTAGCAACCGATACGGTGTCGGCAGCCGCTGCAATGTTGTCGCCGTCGGCAAGACGGTGAGGTGCGGCGATTATTGTCAGTGTGGCAACAGTGATGACGATGGCTGTGATGAAGAATTTATTCATTGTTTTTAGTTTGGTAGGGGAGTCTTGTGCGACTTGTATTCTTTAATAACGTTTTTACCGACGGAATTGTTCAAATTGTCGCCAATCTTTGATTAAACGTGTGGCTGATGTCCACTTTTGGCGAAAAATCGATAATCGATAATTCCTGTATTTGTGCGAACTTTGTGGCGAAAATGTAACGGACTATGTATAAATATATTGCATCGGTAGCGATGCTTTGCATCCTTGTGGGGTGCAACATGATTGAATATCATCCCTACGACCTCGATGTAAGTGGCGAAACTGGTATCAATGGCCGCAATGCAGCCATTATAGAACAGCGGATGAAGGGGCGCAACGAGTTTACGTTTGCTGTGATTAGCGACACTCAGCGCTGGTACGATGAGACTCGCGATGAGGTGGCTTCGATAAATGCCCGCGGCGATATCGATTTTGTTGTCCATACTGGCGACCTGTCGGACTTCGGCGCCAAACTTGAATTTACTCTTCAGCGCGACATCCTTAATGGATTGACTATGCCCTATGTGTGCATTCTTGGCAATCATGACTGTGTGGGTACAGGCGAACAGGTGTTTGAAAAAGTGTTTGGCGAGCCAAACTTCTCTTTTGTGGCGGGCAATGTACGCTTTGTGTGTTTGAATACCAATGCTTTGGAGTACGACTATTCGCATGCTGTGCCCGATTTCTCTTATATTAAGGATTGTATTAATAATTGCCCTGAGGGCGTTGAGAAAACGGTTGTGGCGATGCATGCTGGGCCATTCTCGGAGCAGTTTAACAACAATGTCGCTGATGCGTTCCAATACAACATCAAGCAACTGCCGTCGCTGCAGTTTTGCCTTTACGGCCACAATCACCAAATGGCAGCCGACGACCTTTTTGGCGATGGAGTAATCTATTATCAATGCACTTGCGCAAAGAAGCGCAAATATCTGGTGTTTAAAATCAGAAAGGAGGGCTACGACTATGAGGTTGTCGACTATTAAGGCTCTTCTGTTGGGGGTTGTCATCTTGGCGCCGATGGCTCTTCGTGCGCAGATTGTCACTGGCAACAACGGCGAATGGCGCTATGAGGGATGGGAGAGGCTGAAGCCTAAAAACGCAATGGTGCAGTATGCTGGTGGAATGGGAATGATGTCGTTTGGTGCCGGATGGGAATACGGCAAACGGGGAATGTGGAACACCGACATGCTCGTGGGTTTTCTTCCGCGCAGTTGTTCCGATGATTTTCGCCTAACGTTTACCCTAAAGCAGGCTTGCACTCCGTGGAGCATTGCTCTTGGTAAGGGCTTTGCTGTGAAGCCATTTGCGGCAGGGCTATACGTCACGACAATTAGCGGCGATGACTTTTGGAGAAAAGAGCCGGGAAAATATCCCAACCACTACTATAATTTCAGTTCGAAGATGCGCTTCTCGGTGTTTCTCGGACAAGGAGTGACTTTTCATCCGCGCGGCAGCAGTCTGCGCTCGGTTACTGCTTTCTATGAAGTCGGCACAAACGAACTCTACATTATCAGCAAAGTCGGCAATAGTGCGGTCCGTATGAAGGATATCCTCCGCTTTTCCTTCGGCGTAAAGTTGCAAATCTGCAAACCCTACGAAAAATAATTTGCGATGATACATTAGAGGGATCGGCAAAAGTTTTGGGCGTTTGAAATAATAATTGTACATTTACGGCGAAAAATAAAGACTATGAAAACGGCCAATGACTATATGGTAATACTACGAAATTATCTCAGCGTAAAGGCTGAAGATTATGGTATTACTAAAATCGGTATCTTTGGATCTGTGGCGAGAAACGAGCAGACAGAGGATAGCGATGTGGATGTTTGTGTCGAAATCAAGAACCCAGATTTGTTTGTCTTAGTCCATATTAAGGACGATTTGCAGAATCTATTTGGTAAGTCTGTTGATATTGTGCGCCTTCGCGACAATATGAATCCAATGCTTTTAAAGCAAATTCAAAGAGACGGAATTTATGCATGATGAAGAATTACTCTATTATTCGCTTAAACGTATAGCAGACACCATAGAGAGGATT
>CAVEIP010000094.1:0-7921 GCA_963615935.1 [Ruminococcus] lactaris
GCCTTGGCAAAAATAGCGGAGGCTGCGCGTATCAACTACGGGCAGCCTCCTAAAAATTGAAGTAAACGTCAATGTAAATTATATTAATCTATGCGTAACTGTGCATACCTGAAAGAATGAAATTTACACCGAAGTAGGTGAACAACACGCTGAAGAATGCAACCACCATATAGACATGGAATCGCATTGGTCGTCGCAGCCACGGCGATGACTCGCTGTGGAAGGCGATGGCGTAGATCAGCATTGTTATCAGCGCCCACACTTCTTTGGGGTCCCAGCCCCAATAGCGTCCCCACGACACGTTTGCCCAGATGGCTCCGAGAAATATGCCTATGGTGAGGAGGAATGTGGCGGGATAGAGCAGCAGTTCGCTCTGCTCTTTCAGGCTCGCCACGATGTCGTCGCTCTGCTTGTTGTGCAGACGGATAACGATAGCGGCAAGGCCGTTGAGAGCCATAAAGGCGAGCATCACGTAGGCAAGCATTATCACTGCCACGTGTACGCAGAGTAGCGGCGAATGGAGCACCGGCATCAACTGCGACACGCGCGGGTTGGAGATGCCCATCATTGCCACCATGGTGGTGAGTCCGCAAAGGAGCGCTCCCATCTGCAGAGCCATTGGCATGCGGCGCTGCGCAATCAGCGACAGCGGCGCCACGCACCATGCCATGAATAGCATCGTCTCGTAGCCGTTTGACATTGGCACGTGCTGGCTTACTATCCACAACAATGCAATGATTGCCGACAGATATGCCCATCCCAGAGCCATCAGCGTCCACAGTGCGGCTTTCACCCACCGCTTCGGCTTGCGACCTTTTGCCGTGGTGATGCAGAAATAGAAGAATGCCACCAGTCCGACGCACATCATAGTTATGGCAAACGGGCGTGCGTTGGAGCAAGCATTATACGCTTTTTCCGCATTGAAACGGGCATTGGAGGGCAGGGTCTGTCCGCCGTTCTTCTGCTGATATTTCTTCACCTTGGCGTAGAATGCCTGCAAGTCGTCCCAGCGACGTGTCTGTACCAACTCGTTAGCGTAACTGAGGCTCATCTTGATAAACATCCATTCTGGGTTGTTGGTCTCCACGGGGATGGCGTGGTCGCCTTGCGAATACCATCCGATGGCGCCGTCCGGGCTCTTCACTGGGAAAATCTTCAGACTGGTGCCAGTTGTCAACTTGTTGATGAGGTCGAACTTCTCGGCGGCTTCGCGCAGTCCCATCGGGTCGGCAAACTTGTCGATTTCGCGCAGAGGCTGCTCCAGTTTGTAGGCGTTTTCGACGGTGAAGAAGTCGCGCACCGACGCATATTTGCCATCGATGCCGAGCAACTCCCGCACGCGGGCACTCTTGATCTTAATCATCGGCTCTTTGCTCCAGTCGGTGGGGTAGTAGAGCCATCCTGTGAGCACCTGCTCAGCCGTTAGTCCATCGTAGGACGCCGAGCCGCAGAGTTTTTCGGTAAACTCCTTTGCCATGGTTTGCAGCGGGCAGATGCGGTCGCCATAGAGCACATAGAGGTCGCCCATGTCGGCGGCAACGTCCTTAGGCAGTGTCGGTAGGTCGGTAGCCGATGCCTGTTGGCACGACATGCCGAGCATTGCGACAACAATCAGCGCTGCCGGCTTGCTTGCCAATTTCTTGAGCAACAAGCGGAAACGCGTGCCTTTGGCAGCCATAAACCAGATGATGGACAGGAGAAGAAGCGCATAGCCCGAGTAGGTAACGGCGATGCCAGCAGTGTCGTGGGCGATGCTAAACACCGAGCCCCCGCCGTCGCCGTCGTAGCCCGACTGGTAGAAGCGGTAGCCGTGGTAGGACAAAATGTTGTTCATCGACACCACGCCTTGCGTGCCGTCGATTTGCAGATGGCTGATGAAGTCCATCGGCGCATCCGTGCCAGCATAGTTTACCACCTCAAACTGCGTGAGACTCACACTGAAAGGCATCTTCGCTACAGTGCCGTCCTCGAGCGTAAACTCGCTCGACTTTTCGCCCTCGCGCAGACGCAACTGCCCGTGCTCACTTGTGGCCCACGACACCGCCGCGCCGAGGAGTATCAGCAGCAGCGACATGTGGAGCATGAAAGTAGGCAGCCGACGGTAGAGCCGACGGCGCACCACGTAGACCAGCGATGCCACAGCCAGCGCCGCCCACAGAGCCACAAACCACGGACTCGTGTAGGCCGCCGAAGCCGAAGCGTCAGCTTTCTCCATTATAGTGACTATGGCGAGCACCACAATGATGCCCGCCAATAGCACTGATATTGACTTTTTGAGTATGTTCATCCGTTAGATTGCGTTGATAAATTCAACCACAGCCTCGCGGTCTTCTTTGCTCAACTTGCGGAATTTCTCCACTGTCCAGCGAGCATCGCTGCCTGGGCAGCCGTGCCACATGATTGCCTCGATCACGTTGCGAGCGCGGCAGTCGTGCAAACGATCCTGATGGCCAGCGCAAACGAGCGACAGTCCACGGCCCCAGAGAGGAGTGGTACGGCACCAGCCAGTGCGGATGTCGTTCTTCATCATGAGGCGGTGTTGAACCATGTCGGTATAAGGCCAAATTTTCTGCTGCGGGTAGCGTGGCAGGCGAGAGTCGCCAGTCTTGAAGAATCCGTTAGGGTCGGTGAAGTTGTCGTCGCCTGTAGTCCATGACGGACGGTGGCACTCGGTGCAGCCCATCTCGGTGAAGAGAGCCTTGCCGCGTTGCACAGTCTCGCTGTCGAGGTTACGGGCTGCAGGCACAGCAAGACCGCGGTGCCAGATGTAGAAGTTCAGGTAGTCGTCGTCGGTCATCTCAATTGGTAGATCCTTCGCCATGAGGTAGTTGTAGATGTCCTGCTCAACGTCGCCTGTCTTGTTCCATTCAGGAAAATACTCGTAGAACTTAGCCTTTACGTCGGCATCCTTCATGGCTGTCTTTGCGTAAGTCTCAGTCATGTAGTTGTAGCGACGGTCGCTGCGGGTCACGTTGGTGATGTTCCAAATGGCATTTGCGCCAGGGCCATCCTGCAGAGGTCCGCGAGTGAGGGCGTAGGTGTAGCGGAGCAAGTGTCCGTCCTTGTATTTCTTCACAAACTGTCCGTCCTTGAAGATTGCAGGGTTGAGGGTAGCGCCTTTGGCAGCCTCAGCCTTGTACTGCGCTTCGATGTCGGCATCGTCGATGGCATCGATAAGACCTGTGCCATAGACACCGATGGTCGACTCAAGGCGTACCTCGAGGTCGGAGTAAGGCATTGCTTTGCTATTGCTTTCGATAGGCACATAGAATGCGTCCTCAGGGATTGTTACTTCTGGATAGATCAAGTCGTAGGAAGTGCCGTCTTCAAACTTGTTGCCCCACTCGTCGGTGTAGGAGAGCCATTCAATCTTGATTTTCTCTTCATCGAGAGGCGCTTTGAACGGTTCAATCGCCTTAGTTTGAGGCATGCCGGTGAGCGAAGTCAAGTAAGAGTTGTCCTTCTTGTCGTAGAGCACGAGCAGATAGCCGTTGCCCCAGTCGTTGGCGCGATAGCGGTCCATACGGCGGCCGTGGCCGTAGCCAGGGTGGCAAGAGATACAAGAGTTGCGCACATAGAGCGGGCCGAGGCCGTTAAATGGCTTGTTGCTCTGGTTGAATGCGCGTTCGAAGAAGTATTCGCCGTATTTGAAACGGTCGGTCATTCCGCCTTCCTCTACCGGTACGGTAGGGTCTTCGTAGGCAGTTGCTGATTGGTTGAAGGTCGTTCCGAGTTTACCACCTGCGTAGTATTCCTCACTCAGTTCCTTTTCTTCGTCGTTTTTCTTTGTTGGGTTGTCGTCGCTACAAGCGGCAAATGAGCATACGAGTATGCCCATTGCCAAACAACGACTAACCTTAGTCAATTGTTGTTTCATTGTCTGTTATTTGGATTGATTATTTTGCAAGTTGAGTCTTAACTTTCTGAAGAGTCTTGTTGAGGGCATCGCAAGCATCCATAGCCTCTTGGCAAGAAGCGTCGGTGTAGTTCTTCACGAACGGAGCCTTCATAGCCTTGATTTTTGTGAGGGCAGTGTTGATTGCGTTGACAGTCTCAGTGTCGAGGTCAGCGTTTACAGTCTTGATGTAGGCGTGGAGCGATTTAGTCTCGTCGCGTTGGCCTTCGATGCCACCCATGTAAGAGTTTTGGATGCTGGTGATGTTGTCGTAGAAGTCAGTGATTGAGTTCTCGCTGTAAGGCGACTCGATGTAGTTCTTGTCTTCACCAGTGTGAGGCTTGCCAATCTTAGAAGTACCAACCTCGTCGCTGATGTCCATACATCCGTCGATGATAGCCTGCATAGCAGCGGTCCAAGTGACGTAAGTACTGCCGGCCTTGCCTGCGTTGAGCATGTTTTCGTTGTAAGAGAAGCCACCTGTTGTAGTAGTGTTCCACTCAAGGTCTTCGAGTTTTGCTACGCGAGCAGCCTCGCAAGCGTCGGCACCAGCCCAAGATACTTGCAACTGGTAGCATTTGTTGCGGAGGTCGCCAGCAACGGCGATAGCATAGATGAGTTCCTTGTCGGTGATTTCAGATGCTGGACGAGCTGCACCGTCGCGGAAGATGATATATTCGATGCCGTGGAAACCGAGAAGTTCTGCACCGAGTTTGTTGCCGGCGTAAACGTCGCCGTCCTCGCCGTCCATAGCAGCGATTTGCTCATCGTTTTTCAAAGCCACGAGCAGACCGTTGAGGTCCAAAGGCCAAGAGTCGATGTGAGGGTCGATACCGAAGTCGGAAGCTGCGCCAAAGAGGAATGCCTCGCTCTTTTCCCACCATGCACGAGCATCGAGGAAAGTTTTTGTAACGGTTGTTACGTTGGCGTCGGTCTTGTTGCTGCGGAGTTCCTCGAGTTGAGTTACGAGAAGTTCAGTCTTGTCAGCAAGATTCTTGTAGGTTGGGTTGACTGTGTTTGAAAGATACTGTTGAGCGATTGCTTCGAAAGTTTTGTTCTTTGCAGAATCGTCGTCGCCAGAAGTCTTGTTGTCATCGCTACAAGAAGCGAATCCGAGTGTCATTGCTGCTGCAGTGAGCGCAATTGCTGGAAGTTTAATGAATTTGTTCATCGTTGTTATTGTTATAATAATAGTTTCTGATTAGAGGAAGTTGCCTGTGTAGGTAATGCCGAGCGAAATTGAAGGCTCGTCGTTGTACATGCTTTTGAGGAATCGGCGTGAATACTCAGCCTTGATTACGATCTGCTTCATCGGCATGTAGTTCAAACCAACAGCCATGCGCTTAACCTCAGTCCAAGGGTAGTCGGTGTAGGTCGAAGTGGCAGGCTTGTAGGCATCGTAAGCCTCGTAGCGGCCAAACACGTAGAGTTTGTCGTCGTGGCGGAGGTGAGCCGGGCGGAGCACGTTGTAGCCAGCCTCAAGGCCGTAGGAGTACGCCTCCTTGCCCACGAGTGTGCGCTTGTAGGCGGAAGTCTTCATCTGCAAGCGGTTGTAGTCAGAGATGCGGTCGGCATCGCCGAGGTGTCCGTATGTGGCGTTGCCGCGCACGATAAATCCGTAGCCCTTGTATTCCATATCGAAAGAGCCGATAGCCACGGCGCCTTTCACGTCCTTATACTTTCCGTTGAAGTCGGCCTGAAGCGTGTTGTTGAACGAGTTGCCATAGTAGCCGCTCACCGACAGACGAAGACCATTGGTAGGGAAGAAGTCCAAACGACCCGCAACAGCGAGGTTGTTTGCCGGGGTGAACTCAAATGGCGATGTTGCGCCGTAGTGAATCCAAGAGTCCTTTGCAAAGAAACATGAGTTGAGGGCAGGAAGAGCCATCACCTCGTAGCGGAACCACTTGTATTGACCCCAGATGCTGATACCTGTCTGGTGCCATGTGCTTGGGAGAATTGTGGCCTCGCCCTCAGGACGATAGACGGTGAAAAATTCGTTAGGAAGGTGGTTGCTGTTGAGTGCGCCCACAGGCACTACCATGTGTCCGGCACGCACCTGAAGCCACGGCTTGAACTCCTTGTTGATCCAGAGTTGCTCGAGGGCAACCTCGCCGCCGCGTTCAATCTCCTTTTCCCATTCGCCAGTCTCTTCAGCCTCCATCTCCACGGCGCTCTCAGTGCCGCCGTGCTCAAACTCTATTTCCGAGCCGAAAGTCCAGCCGCGACCGAAGTCGAAGCCAAGCATAATCACTGCGTGAGGGAGGTCGAAACGGCCGTGACCTTTAGCGTCCTTATAGTCTGACGCCTTGGAGTAGCGGTTCACGTTGTCGCTATAGAAATTGCGAGTCATCACTGCCTCGCCGTATCCGCCAAGAGAAAGGCGCGACTTGAAACTGCGCTTCTCTGGAGCGGGCTCAGCCGGATGGGTAGTTACTGTAGTAGTGGTAATTGTGGTGTCGCCGCGAACGACGGTAGTGGTTGTTGTTACTGTTTTTTCGACATTGTCGTGATGCTTTTTGGCGTTGGCAGTAGCCATTGTGGCCACCAAGCAAGCCGACAACAAGAGAATACCTTTATTCATTGCAAACCTTTTTTATCAAATTTTTTCAGTTGCAAAGGTATTTTGACTTTTACTACTCTTCAATCACTATTTTGTGGTAAATCTTACTCCCCCTACCACAACATTTAGGTATTGCGCAAAGAGAAGCGTCATTTTCAAAACATTTTTGGCAACCTTGTGTGTTTTAATAGGAAAACACTATTTAATAACCTAAATTAATCAGTATGAGAAAGTATTTTGCAGAAATGGTGGGCACATTTGTGCTTACATTCATGGGCTGCGGCGCTGCCGTGAGCCTTAATTGTGGCGTCGACACTGCTTCGGTGCTTGGCACAGCACTAGCATTTGGCCTCGCTGTGGTTGCTATGGCCTATGCCATTGGCGGTATCTCCGGATGCCACATCAATCCGGCCATCACACTTGGTGTGTTTCTTAGCAAGCGCATGAGCGCAAAGGATTGCATGGGCTATATGGTGGCGCAAGTGATTGGCGCAATCATCGCTGCTGCAGTGCTCTATGGCCTTGTTGCTACCGACCCATCGCTCGCCCTGGGCACAAAGACTGGTGCCAACGCTTGCGCTTCCGACTGCGTGTTTAACGGACTCCTTGCCGAGGTGGTACTCACATTTGTTTTCGTCCTTGTGGTGCTTGGCGCAACAAGCAAGACCAACGGCGCTACCAACAATTGGGCAGGACTCGCCATCGGACTCGCACTTGTGCTCATCCACTTGGTAGGTATCCACTACACTGGCACATCGGTCAACCCTGCACGCTCCATTGGTCCGGCACTCTTTGAAGGCGGCAAAGCATTGTCGCAACTCTGGGTATTTATCGTAGGTCCGTTTGTAGGCGGCGCACTTGCTGCTGGCGTTTGGGGCTTGCTCGCAAATAAAGAGTAGTTGGTCTACGCCCGGTTTAAAAATAGAACCATAAAATCGTTTGTTAATTGAAAAATTACTAATTTTGTCAGATTATTGTGTTTAAGCACGTAATGAATAAGAAATTATAAACAATCATTTAATGTTAAAGGCTATGATTAATTTGAAGAAATCAGTAAAGAGAATTCTCGCTCTTGCAGTTGTTGCAATGGCATCTACAAGCGCTTTTGCAGCGGATACAACCCCCGACGGTGTATTCATTTCGTTTACCGGCGGTGAAGAAACTCTCCAACTCAAGTTTGAAAGCGAGCCTCAGATTTCGATGACAAGCGATGGACTTTCCGTAACTACCACTAAATTGGGCAAGACATTGACCTATGAGTTTAAGGATGTCGACAAGATGTACTTCTCAACGGTAACTGATGAGACAACTTCAGGCGTAACCGATACCGAGGTCGCAAAGAAAGCAAGTGTGGTGTTTGCCTATGCCAATGGTGTGGTTAAGGTGAGCGGACTCAGCGCAGGCGAGACAGTGCGCGTGGTGGCAATCAACGGCACAGTCTATAAATCGGTAAAGGCTACAGC
>CAVEIP010000095.1:0-7649 GCA_963615935.1 [Ruminococcus] lactaris
GATTGAAACTCTCGCTTTATTAGGTTAAGAATAATATTTATTGTGTGTTTTATATAATTGTTTTAAAAAATTTATGAGACTAAAGAAATTTGTCATGATGGCTTTAATGTCATTGCTCAGTCTGTCGGCTTATGCCAGCGTGACTGTTAGCGGTGTCGTAGTTGAAGCCGAGACGAACGAGCCCATCATCGGCGCATCGGTGGTGGAGAAAGGTCGGACGTCAAATGGAGTCGCTACCGATTTCGACGGTGCGTTCACGCTGACTCTTCCTTCGTATGATTCTCGCTTGATCGTATCCTATGTGGGTATGAAAAACAAGGAAGTGAAAGCATCTTCATCAAAACTTAAAATTGTCCTTGAGTCTGACTCTAAGACACTTGACGAGGTCGTGGTGACCGGTATGTCAAAGGTGGACAAACGAATCTTTACTGGTGCAACAACACAGATTTCAGCCGATAAGGCTAAGTTGGACGGTGTGAGCGATATTTCTCGTTCGCTCGAAGGTCGTTCAGCCGGTGTGTCGGTGCAAAACGTGTCAGGTACCTTCGGTACAGCGCCTAAGATCCGTGTGCGTGGTGCAACATCTATCTACGGTGCCAGCAAGCCTCTCTGGGTTGTTGACGGCGTGGTGATGGAAGATGCAGTTGAGGTTTCAGCCGACGACCTCTCGTCGGGCGACGCCGTGACATTGATTTCTTCTGCTATTGCAGGTCTTAACTCAGACGATATCGAGAGTTTCCAAATCCTTAAGGACGGTTCCGCTACCTCTATATATGGTGCGCGCGCAATGGCCGGTGTGATTGTCGTGACGACAAAGAAAGGTAAAGCAGGCCACACTCGCGTAAGCTATACAGGTGAGTTGACAACCCGTATGAAACCTCACTATTCAGAGTTCAACATCAGTAACTCTCAGGAGCAGATGGGCATCTATCGTGAGATGGAGTCTAAGGGCTGGCTCGAGTTTGCCAACCTTGCCAAGGCTTCTACTTCAGGTGTTTACGGTAAGATGTATAAGTTGATTGCTTCTTATGCCGATGGTAAGTTCGGTATCGAGAACACTCAGACAGCAAAGAATGCTTACTTGCGCGAATCTGAGTTCCGCAACACTGACTGGTTTGACCTTTTGTTCAGCAACGCTGTGCTTCAAAACCACTCGTTCAGCATCGCTGGTGGTACCGACAAAGGTAACTTCTATACATCATTGTCAGTGATGAACGATCCAGGATGGACTTATTCAAGCAACGTTCGCCGTTACACTTTCAATGCCAACGCCTCTTACCAGATTTCTCCGACATTGAAATTCAGTGTCTTGACATCTGACTCTTATCGTAAGCAGAAAGCTCCTGGAACATTGAGCTCTTCTACCGATGCGGTCAATGGTTCTGTTAACCGTGATTTCGATATCAACCCATATAGCTATGCTATCAACGCATCGCGTGCTTTGGATCCAACAGCTTACTACACTCGCAACTACAGCGACTTCAATATCTTTAACGAACTTGACAACAACTACATCGACATCGATGTGACCGACTTGAAGTTCCAAGCAGAGTTGAACTGGAAACCAGTTAAGGGCCTTGAACTTAACGCTTTGGGTGCTTACCGCTACCAGAGCAGCGTTCAGCAGCACTATGTAAAGGACAACTCGAACCAGGCTAACGCTTACCGCGCTGGTATCGATCCAGAGGATGCCACTATCCGTGACTCTAACTCTTACCTTTACACTGACCCAGACGATGCAAACGCACTCCCTGAAACAGTTATGGCAAAGGGTGGTATCTACTACAACACAACTTATACAGTGTCGCAATACGACTTCCGCGGAACAGCCACTTACAACAAGACTTGGAATAACACCCACATCTTCAACATTATGGCTGGTCTCGAGGTTAGTTCTACCGACCGTAAGCAAATCGGCTGGGAAGGCTGGGGATTTGTCTACGACAACGGCGGTGTTCCTTCGCTCGACTACAAATTGTTCAAGCAACAGATTGAGGAAGGTCACACCTACTATTCAATCTCTCCATCTTATCGTCGCAGCTTCGCTTCGTTTGCCAATGCAACTTACTCTTACAAAGCACGCTACGTGTTGAACGGAACTATCCGTTATGAGGGTACTAACAAATTGGGTATGTCGCGCAACTCACGCTGGTTGCCAACATGGAACGTGTCTGGCGCATGGAACGCTCACGAAGAAAACTTCTTCAAAGAGCACATCGATCCTAAGATCTTGAGTCACGCCACTGCACGTGTTTCTTACTCGCTTACTGCCGATAGCGGACCATCATCGGTTTCCAATGCAACACCTATTTATACATCAGGTACAGCATGGCGTCCATCTGCAAGCGACCAGGAACTTCAACTCGAACTTACCACTCTTGGTAACTCCGAACTTACCTACGAAAAGAAGCACGAGTTCAACTTCGGTCTTGACCTTGGTTTCTTGAACAACCGCATCAACGCAAGTGTGGATATCTACTCTCGTAACAACTACGACTTGATTGGTATCTGCTACACTCCAGGTGTAGGCGGTGAGTCAACAAAATATGCTAACGTTGCTTCGATGAAGTCGCACGGTGCCGAGTTGACGATTTCTACTAAGAACATCGACAGTAAGGACTGGGGTTGGACAACCGACTTGACTTTCTCTAAGACTAAGAGTGAAATCACTGAGTTGGAGTCACGTTCAAGCAACATCTACCTCGTTAACGGCGCTGGTTACGCATTGAAGGGTTACCCAGTACGTTCACTCTTCTCTTACCAGTTTGAAGGCTTGAACGAACAAGGTCTTCCACAGGTAATCAACGAGAACGGTGAAAAGACAGTAACCGACATCAACTTCCAGAGCTTCGATGCAAGCCACCTTGTATATGAAGGTCCAACCGACCCGACAATCACTGGTGGTTTCGGCAATACTGTAAGTTGGAAGAACTTCCGTTTGAATGTCTTCATGACTTACTCATTTGGTAACAAGCTTCGTCTTGACCCAATCTTCTCCAACAGCTACAGCGACGAGCAGGCAATGCCTCGCGAGTTCAGCAACCGTTGGGTAGCACCTGGCGACGAGAACGTTACAACAATCCCTGTCATTGCAAGCTACCGCCAGAATGCTGAAATTTCTCAGTTGTCGCGTGCTTACAACGCTTACAACTATTCAACTGAGCGTGTAGCCGACGGCGGTTTCATCCGCTTGAAGGAAATCTCTTTGACCTACGACCTTCCAAAGTCGTTCCTCGAGAAAATCCGCTTCACTTCGGCATCTCTTAAGTTCCAGGCAACCAACATCTGTCTGCTCTATGCCGACAAGAAGTTGAATGGTCAGGATCCTGAATTCTTCAACACTGGTGGTGTGGCAACGCCTAACCCTAAGCAGTTCACATTCACTCTTCGTTTCAGCTTGTAGGATTGTAAAACATTTTAATTGACACAAGAAATTATGAAATTTCAAAAAGTATTATATATCGGTGCTCTTGGATTGATTTCACTTTCCTCGTGCGATGATTTCCTTGATCATCTGCCCGACAATCGTATCGACCCGAGCACTCCAAAGCAATTGCAATTGATGCTTGTCGATGCTTATTCGAGCTATGACTATGCAACGATGTGCGAAATCAGTTCTGACAACATTGTCGACAACCACGCTCCTAACAGCGCTGGCGTTTCTTACAACACCACTCAGGTGGCTGATGCAATCTGCGACCAGTTCTTTGCATGGGAAGATGCAAACCTCTCTTCGCAACAGGATTCGCCTACAGGTGTTTGGACTGGTGCCTACCACGCTATCGCTGTCGACAACCACGTGCTCCAGAAAATCGAGCAGTTCAAGGCTGAAGGCAAATTCACTTCGGGCGAAGACAATGAGCGTATGAACGCTGCCTATGGCGAAGCTCTCCTTTCGCGTGCCTACAACCACTTCATCCTTGTCAACCTCTTCTGTCAGCAGTATGGTTTGACAAGCGATACCGACCAAGGTATCCCTTACTGTACTGAGCCTGAAACTACTGTACAGGTTAAGTATGACCGCGGCACTGTCGCTAAGGTGTATGAAAATATTGAGAAGGACCTTCTCGAGGGTCTTGAATACGTCAACGACCAATATTATTCTCAATTGCGTTACCACTTCAACACCACTGCAGCCAACGCATTTGCAGCCCGTTTCTATCTCTTCAAACGTGACTACAAGAAGGCTGAGCAATATGCTACTGCAGCCCTCGGCTCTGACCCAGCGTCGAAGATGCGTACCGACTATTGGAACACTTCATTCACGAGCCTTGGTGCCGATGCAGTACAATACTTCTCGTCGTCATCTCAAGCTAACTTCTTGATTATCCCAACGTCATCAGTCGTGTTCTATAATTGCTGCTACTATAGCGGTGGTGCTCGCTATGCCAACAACGGCTATGCTTCGACTTGTACACTCTATGGTTGGGGACCATGCTGGGAGACTAACTTCATGCCAACCTTCTCTTCTCACCTTTATGTAAACAGCAAGCAGAACTTCGGTTTGTGGCCATCATGGATGTGCATGATGTTTGAGTACACCGACAAGGTAGCAGGTATCGGTTACCCACACCGCATGCGTGCTGAGTTTACTGGTGAAGAAACATTGCTTACTCGCGCTGAGGCTCGCATCTTCATGGGCGACCTTGACGGTGCTGTCAGCGATATGAACATTTGGGTTATGTCGCACGACACCAATGCTTCTTTTCCGTTGTCTCAATTGACAAAAACAGTTATTACTGATTGGTACAAAAAGGATGAAGCAACAACTAAAGAACGCGACCCTCGTCAGTACATCCTTCAAGATCTCAACATTGAGCAGGTTTGCGCTCCGGCTTCTGGCAACGAAGCCTATAAGCTTACATCTGACAAATTGCCTTACCTCTGGTGTATGCTCCACTTCCGTCGCATCAATGACGTGCTGACTGGCTACCGCTGGTTCGACATTAAGCGCTACGGCATCGAAATCACTCACCAGATTGGCCGCACTCGCACAGAGACTCTTAAACTCAACGACCCACGCCGTGCATTCCAAGTGCCTATCGAGGCAATCGAGGCAGGTCTTGAGCCAACACCTCGCACAGTGACTCAGCCATCGTCGTCAGAGATGACTAAGGCAAACTTTAGTTTAACAAGCATAAAGTAAACATCAACAATTCAAATTAACAGATAATTATGAATTTCAAAAAATATATCATATTGGCGGCTGTGGCTCTCGGCATGAGTGCTTCGTTTGCCTCATGCTCCGATGATGATCTCGACCCAACGAGCATCTTTGAAGACACTGAGGAACTCGATCCGTCGTCGCCAACTTATCAACTCGATAAGTTCCTCGACGATAGCCTCCGCACGCCTTACAACTGTGCGGTTACCTATCGCATGAAGGACGTGATGACCGACAAGACTTACAACCTCGTGCCTGCAAAATACGCTAACTCTGTGGATTTGGCTGTGCTTTGCAAATACTACTGGTTTGACGTTTACTACAACGTTGTGCCTGACAAGGACTTCTTGAAGAAATATGGTCCTCGCATCATCCACTTCATCGGTTCGTCGGCAATCAACGCTGCAAACGGTACTGAGACTCTTGGTTTGGCTGAGGCTGGTATCAAGATTTCGTTGTACAAGTTGAACTCTATGAACTTGAGCAACATCGACAATCTTAACCAGTATTATTTCCACACAATGCACCACGAGTTTGCTCACGTGCTTCACCAGACAAAGACTTATCCTAAGGAATTCGACCAGTTGTCGAATGGTCACTACGATGCTCTTGGATGGCAGGAACGTACCACTGCTGAGGTTGCTTCGCTCGGTTTCACTACTCCTTACTCAAGCAGCCAGGCTCGTGAGGACTTCGCAGAGACTATCTCTAACTACATCACTATGACCGATGCTGAATGGAGTGCGCTCCTCAAACTCGCTGCTCAAGACTACCAGGGTGTCGACGACGGTGTTGACGGTGTGGCTATCCTTAACCGCAAGGTTGAGATCGCTCGCAACTGGCTCCGCGACTCTTGGGGGACAGACCTCGACGCTCTCCGTGCAGAGGTGTTGAAACGTCAGGCAAACTATAGCCTCGATCTTGTCAACGAACTTAGAAAACAAGTTTACGATCTCCCTGTGCCTAACACAAAATAACAGGTGTAACCCATTTAAACTATGCAAAGAATTATGAAAAAAACAATTGCTATATTATTGAGCGTTTCTTGCCTGTTTGGTCTTAACTCTTGTTTCAAGACTGACGACGAAGTCTTCGACAAGTCGGCGGCACAGCGCTTGAATGAACTGCAGACAAGCTATCGCGAGGTGCTCTCGAGCGCCGAAAACGGATGGGTATTCCAGTATTTTGCTTCTGAAGAGGAGCAGGGCTATCCGTTTGTGATGAAATTTGACAAGAATGGTGGCGTTACAATTGCTGGAAACAACTCTGTTTCTACAAGCAACGCTTACAAGGAAGAGTCATCAACCTACGATTTTGTGCAGGATATGTCGGTGGTGCTTACTTTCGACACCTACAATACTATCTTCCATGAGTTCTCGCAGCCAGGCGACGATGGCGTTGGCCACGGCGGTGACTATGAGTTCCAGATTAAGGGTGTAAGCGCCAACAAGGACACTGTCTATGTTATGGGTAAGAAGACAGGTATCAATATGCGCCTCGTTAAGTTCCCTATGGGTGCAACCTATACTGCCAATGGTGAATCAAAAACTGTATCTTCTTGGGAAGACTACTTTACAGCCATCAAGGCAAACACTGCTGCATTGTTCAACTCAAAGTTCCCTAACTACACACTTACAGCGGGCGAAGAATCGTACACTGTCTCTGGTATGGGTACTGGCGTGATGACTTTGATTCCTTCGGATGCTACCGATACTGATGTTTCTTCTCGTACTTACTATCGCGGTCTTATCGTGAACCTCGACAACACAGTACGTCTGTCATCTCCGTTCAAAGGCGAGAACGACAAGTTTAGTGTTCAAACATTCGGTTTGGCAGATGCTAAGGACAAGATGGTTGCCCTTGATGGTACTCTCGACGCTGTGCTTACATTGCCAACGTTGGCAACTTTGTTTGGTCAGCTGACTTGGACAATGTCTTCGACTACTTTGGAAGGCCAGTTTGCTACGCTCTACGATGCAGTGGCTGCAGGTCTTGTAAGCTACAACAAGAAAATCAAACTGAGCAACCTTGGCTTTGGCTACGATAGCACTGAGGGTAAAAACTACCTCAATATCAAGTCTACCAAATACACTGGTAAACTCTATTTCGAGGCTGGTATTTTCAACGACACTACCGTTACGTTGAAATTCACTGGTACAGGCGACAAGAACGGAGTTGCATTCTTGAAGAATGTTCCAGCCCTTCAGCAGTTAATCAACTACTTGGAGTCGGACGGCTTCGTATTGTCGTCGGCAACTCCATTCGCTCCGCTTACGGTGACAATGGTTAATGCTTCAAACCAGGCTGACAAGGCTGTATTGACGTTGTAAAGGCTTAAATACACAATAAAAATCATTAGGCAGGCTGCCCGCAGATGGGTAGCCTGTCTTTTGCAATTGTTAAAAAATAGGTTTTGAGGCAAAATATTTGTCAGTATATTATGAAATCAAGTTGAAAAGTGATAATTTTGCCTCCTGTATAATGC
>CAVEIP010000096.1:0-7616 GCA_963615935.1 [Ruminococcus] lactaris
TGCCTATTTCGTCTACTTCCGCGCTCTTCAAAACAGGCGCTTCGGTGTCGGTGGAGTTGGTTGCACCGACGGTGTATTTGAAGTTGCCGCGCGAAACATTATTAGGGTAAGGTAGCCAGAAGAACGCGTCGTTGAATTCGGTGCCTTTCTCGTAGGTTTTTGTCGAGGTGAAGGTATATTGGAGGACGTTGCCGCCTACCGTCTGCATGGTGTTAAAACCGTCTCCAAAGTTTACCTGTACGTTGTTGTTGTTGAACTCTGAAAGGGTGCAGTCCACGGTCAGAGTCTTGTCGGAATTGTAAGTGATGGAATAATTGATTTCTGGAGTCCATGCGTCGTTGCCCGACGTGTAGTCGCTCGCGGTGATTGTGCCCGAGTAGGTCTGCGCGCTGGCGAGCGCGGCAGTCATCGAGGCAGCGAGAGCGAAGATGGCTGTGAGTTTTCTCGTTTTCATGTCGTTAGTCTAATTTTTATTTAACGATAAATTTAATTACGTTGTTGCCTTGGCGGGCAATGTAGATGCCAGCGTTGAGGCTTGCGGTAGAGATTTCCTTTGCATTGGTGTTGGCTACAACCTGACCCATGGCGTTGCAAACCACGGTGCGGCCTTCGCCTGCTGCGCGGATAATGCCGTTGGCGTAGGTGAGACCGTTGTCTGCGTCGATGGTCTTCACGCTACTGTCGTCCATGTCCTCGAGGTAGATGTTGTCGATAAACATTGTTGTTGCGCTTGTTGGCTGTGCAACCATCTTGAGTTGGTAGATGTTGGCAAGGTTGATGCCTGTGTATTTTGTGAGGTCAACCACGAAGGTGTTCCATTCGCCTTGCTTCACCTCTGGGCAGTCAACGAGCAACTCGCCGCCCCAAATTGGAGTGATCTGGAATTTTGTTGCGTTAGGAGAATAGAAGTCGATGTGGAGGTATTTCATGTCGGATGCGTCGAATGGTGCTACGTTATTGTTGAGTTCGAGGCCGAGGTAGTTGAAGTTTTCGAGCAGCATGGCGTTGTCGCCCTCAGCGAGAGTCACGTTGGTTACCGATGTGGTTTGATCCCAATTGCCGATCTTAAATGTGGTGGCAGGAGTGTAGGCGTCGCTATAGATTGAAATCACCTTGCTCGCATCCACTGTCGGAGTCTTGGCTGGCGACGGGTATGCCTTTGTGGTAGCCGTAACGGTCTCAGTCGTGGCGCACACGTTGTCGTCGGCGTCCTTGGCGCTGACGGTGAAGTTGTAGGTGGTGCCTGGCTTGAGGTCGGTGATTTCTACAGTTGTAGGAGTCGCCGAAACGCCGCCTTTTTCAACCGAAACGCCGTTGTCAGTGTCGGTCACTACGAATGTCACCGCGCCGCTGTTGTCGGTGGCTTGGCACTGGAGTTTTACCGATGTGAAGGAGTAAGAAAGAAGCGATGCAGTGAGGTCGGTAGGTGCTTCAGTGTCGGTCGATGTGTCGGTGCTGTAGAAGTACACGTTGTCGATCCATACGGTCTGGTTAGGAACTTGATCAAACTTGATTTGGTAAACGTTGGCGAGGTTTGCTCCGCCATCGGTATATACGCTTGTCTCGAGGTCAACGCTTGTCCATTCGCCGGACTTTACCGATACGGTCTGGCCCACTTCTGTCTTGCCAGTGATAGGCACCACGCGGATTGTGAAGTCGGCATCAGCATAGAAGTCGAGATGGAGTTTGTCCATGTTGGCCACGTTGACGGTGCTGAATTGCCAGCCGAAGTAGCCACCACCAATGGTTACGAATTTAGAGATATTGTCTGATTCGCCGATTTTCTCAGCGGCATAAGTTGTTCCGCTATTCCATTCTCCGAACTCGAAGCCGGTAGAAGTGTAGGCGTCGCTATAGATTGAAACCACTTTGCTCTTGGCGAATTCGGGAGGTGTAGGAGCTGATGTCGTTGGTGCGGCGTAAACGCTGCCGCTGGCGATGATTGCGCATGCTGTGAGCGCGATTTTTAAACCATTCATTTTCATAGTTATGTATTTTTAGTTGTTTTTATTTTACGATAAATTTGATTGTCGCTGCGCCTTGGCGGGCGATGTAGAGACCTGGCTGCCAGCCTGTGGTGGCGATGGTCGCCGTTTCACGATTGGCAACGATGCGTCCTGCGAGGTCGCACACCACGATGCGTGCCGTGGTGTCGGACGTGATGTTGCTGCCGTCGTAGCGGAGCGCTGGGGCTGCCTCGACGGTGCCTACGCTGCTGTCGCCAGTGGAATAGAAATAGACGGCGTCGAAGTCGACGATTGCACCGTTTTCAGCATTTTCGCTCACGAGGGCGAAGTAGTTTTGTCCCTGCATCTCGCCGTCCCATGTGAGACCCTGCACTGCGAGGTCGCTGTAAGGAATCACGATTTCGTGCCACTGGCCGTCGCGCGGCAGCATTGTCTCGTCGAGTTTCACCACAGCCGAGCCGAGTCCTTCGAAGCGGAATTCGAGCGGCATGGTTGAGGTGGTGCGCATAGCGGCGTGGAAATTGAAATCCTTATATTGGAAGCAGGTGAAATCCTTTGGGCCGGAGTTCATGATGCCGAAGCCGAACCAACTGTTCAGCACCTTCAGCGAACTGTACTGCGAGCCTTCGAAAGCCTCGCCGTCGACGGTGGCGTTCTCAACTGCGGTGTTTTCCCAAATGTAGAGGTTTACGTCGGTTCCGTTAGGGCGGAGGTCGAGCACGTTCTTGCCCTCTGGCACGATGCCGTCTTCAACGGCAACAAGCACATAGTCGGCAAGTTTCGACTTGTCAACGTCTGGGCGCGGATCGTCGACTGGTTCTGGTGTGCCTGCCTCAATGGTGATGGCGTCGAACGACAGCAGATAGTCGGCGGTGGCTTTCTCGCTCACCAGAGAGAAGTAGTTCTTGCCTGAAACAGGAGTGCTCCAGTCGAGTCCCTGATAGAGGAAGTCGGTCATAGGTATCTGAACCACGTGCCACTGACCGTCGCGGCGGAATTGGTATTTGCCTTGCAGATAGCAGATTGCCGACGTGCCGTTATTGCCTTCGAGTTTCACGAAGAGCGGCATTAACGACGTTGTGGCAACGGCAAAACGCAGATAGTAAGGCTGTTTCGTTATTGGCGAGAGGTCGATAGCGGCGTCGCTGACTATGCCGAAGCCAAACCATGAGTTGTTGGTGATGTGGAGGCATGAGAACTGCGAGCCTTCGTATGCTTCGAGTTCGGTGTTGTCGTAGTTTACGGCGGTGTTTTCCCACACGTAGAGATGGCGCGTAGCGTCGTCCGGGCGGAGGTCTACGTAGGCAGGGTCGCCCTCGGTGCCAGTGTGCTCAGAGGCAATCATATAAGTGGTAGGGCGGTCGGGCGACACTTCGTCGAGGTCGAGACCCGTCCATTGTGTGCCGTCGTCGCGTGTGCCCGAGTGGAAATAAACGTAGTCGAGGTCGATGGTGGTGCCGGGTGTGGACTGCTCACTGATGAGTGTGAAGTAGTTCTTTCCGCTGATTTTTCCTGCCCAGATAAGTCCTGCGGCTTGGAAGGCGCTCATCGGGATTTCAACGGCGTGCCACTGGCCGTCGCGCGGCACATCGTAGATGCCTGTGAGGTTGACCTTGGCGCTGCCCGGGTAGGTGCCGCCTTCGAGTTTTACGAAGAGCGGACAGGTGGCGGTGGTGCGCACGGCAAAGTGGAGCACCATATTCTTACGGCTGAACACCGACATGTCGATGTTGTCGTCGCTCACGAATCCGAGTCCGAACCATCCGCTGGTGAGGTGCAGACGCAAGTATTCGCCGCCCTCGTAGGGGGTATCGGTCAGCGTCTCGCCCGTAGCGGTGTTCTCCCAGATGTAGAGATGGCGCGTCGAGTCGTTCGGACGCAAGTCGAGATATGCTGGATTGTCGTCGATGCCAGTATGCTCGGCAGAGACGATAACGAAATCAGGATCGGTTGCAGCAGTGGCAGGTATGCTAAGCAAGCATCCTAACGCGAGAGTTAAGAGAAAGTTTTTCATTTCTAAATTTTTAAAGTGGTTGCGGTTTATGTTAGTTATGACGCAAATTTATAGAAAGCGGTCGAATTACGCGCGTACAATATTTCAACAATAACTCACATACCACCACAACAAAAACTCACTCACGCAATGTTAAATGGTTGTAAAACAAGAAGATAAAAACCTAATTTTAGAAATATGTTATACAACATATCGTTTTTCTCCAGCAATGCCGATAAAAAGGCATGATGGGAATATGTCAGCGAGGAGCGAGCCTCGAAGAGGCGACATATCTATAACCCCATGGCTTTAGCCTGGGGCTACGCTGTTTATCAAGTATTTGCGTGCTGTAAGTACGCTACCGCACCATATCCAAGCAATCACGCCCCTATAGCGCCACCTACGGGGCTCTCTCTTCGCTCTTGGTCTTAGATCTCTATCAATTCGTCGTAGGCGAAGTCGCGCTTTGCGGTGGTGCCAATCACTTCGTCCCAGAGCATTGGTGACACACCATTGCCCGGGCGCTTCACGGTGATATTGTCGTCGGTGAGGATTTCACCCTTCTTGATGTCGCGCGCCGCCACGATGCTTTTGCGCGCCACGATGATGTTTGGGCGCTCAGAGTCGCTCACGTGCTTGTGGCCATCGCCGAGCGCCTGCTCGATGTTGCGGATGGCGTCGACCATAGCCTTCAGTTCCTGAGGCTCGAGCGATGCCTTATGGTCTGGTCCGGGGAGTGTTTTGTCGAGTGTGAAATGCTTCTCAATCACCTCTGCACCCATCGCCACGGCGGCGATTGGCACCTCGATGCCCTGCGTGTGGTCGGAGTAGCCTACGCGCACATGGAGCGAGTCGCGGATGTCGAGCATCGCCCGTAGGTTTACGTCGGCCATCGGTGTGGGGTATTGAGTGTTGCAGTGTAGCAAGATTATCTGCTCGCGCTTCAGTCCGCCGTCCTCGAGCATCTTCATCGCTGCCTCAATCTCTGGCAGTTCCGACATGCCTGTCGACATTATCACCGGGCGACCCTTAGCCGCAATCTTACGCAGATAGGGTAAGTTGGTGATTTCGCCCGAAGGAATCTTATAATAGTCCATATCGAGCGGCTCGAGCACGTCGATCGACACAAGGTCGAACGGGGTACTCATAAATCCGATGCCCACCTTGTCGCAGTAGTCCTTCAGCGGCTTGTAGTCGGTGAGCGGCAGGTGGATAGCTTTGCACATCTCCAACTGACTCTCGCCGTCGCCTGTCGTCTCCTTCTGATACTCAGCCTTCGGTGCGAAGGTAGAGATTACTAGTTCAGGCTTTGCAGTCTGGAACTTCACATAGTCGGCACCCGCACTCTTGGCCTCGTCGACCATGCGCAGCGCCATCTCGTAGTTGCCGTTGTGGTTTACTCCGGCTTCTGCTATAATTATAGTATGCATCTTCTTGTTTGTGGTTTCTTAAAACATTACTTCGCTGAAATAGCGCGCCATCAGTGCACCGTCGCGCCAGTCGCTGCATGCGTCAGCCTCTTCGCCAATCGACTCCTGCAGAATCATTGCCGCGATATTGGCGCCAGCGCCGATGGAGCACACCACTCCGCCGCCGAGGCGCGGGTTAATCTCCATGAGCAGATAGCGGCCGTCGGTGCGGTCGTGGAGAAACTGCAGTGTCACGGGGCCACGGAAGGCTATGGCATTGAGTATTTTCTCCGATTCGGCAATCAACTGGGGTATGCGGTGCGTTTGCGTGCGGTCTACCTCGCCTCCAGATGTGGATATGCGCAGGCGTGGCACGGTGCATTTCACCTTGTCGCTGAGCGCCGACACGTAGCAGTCCACCGTGTATTCCTCGCGGTCGGCGATGTATTCTTGGATGAGATAGTCGCCGATGTTTGCCACGGCATCGACATCCGCTTGCGAGTGCGCCACTACGATGCCTTTCGATGCCGAGCCTTCGCGAGGCTTGAGAATGGCGGGAAAGTGGCAACTGTCGGGCGCGTATGTGGCTGGAATGGCTATGCCTTTGTCGGCAAATAAACTCGCTGCAGCGGCTTTGTCAAACATTGCGTGCGCTACGCTGAAGTCCGACACTGGGATAAACACGTCCTTGTGGCGCTCCTTCAACTGCGAGCAGATTTCTATTGCCCCGTCGACAAACGGCAGCACGATGTCCACACCATATTCCTTGATGGTTGCCGACAGGCGCTCCACCGCGTCGGCATCGCGCCATCGCGGACCGGGCACCACCGTGCCTACGCAGGCAATGGGCACCTCCTCTATGATCTCCGAACTCAGGATCCTTACGTCCCTGTCCATCGCGTTGCCGGCGGCAATGAGATGCCTCGCCAGCGACACGCGCTTGGCGCCGCCGAGCATCAGAACGGTTGTTGTGGGGCGGCTCATCGGTTATAGATGTTGTATTTGTATTTCGCGAGGTTTGCCGGGTTGGAGAACCATTCGATGGTTTCCTTCAAGCCATCGGCAAGCGAATATTGCGGACGCCAGTCGGTGAGGCTGCAAATCTTCGTGTTGTCGCCGAAGAGGCGGAACACCTCAGAGTTTTTCGGGCGGATGCGCTCTGGATCCTGCACCCACTCGATGTCGGCGCCCATAAGTTCGGCGATGAGTTTGAGCGTGTCGGCCATCGAAATCTCACTCTTGCTGCAGATGTTGATTTCCTGACCCTCGATGCCAGGTGTTTTCGCCAAGGCGATAAATCCGCGGCAGGTGTCCTTAACGAAGTTGAAGTCGCGTGTAGGCGTGAGGTCGCCCACCTTTATCTGCTTCACCCCGTTGGCAATCTGCGTGATGATGGTAGGGATGATGGCGCGGGCAGACTGGCGCGGGCCGTAGGTGTTGAACGGACGCGCAACCACCACTGGCAGCGAGAACGCGTTGTAGAAACTCTCGGCAATCGCGTCGGCGCCAATCTTGGTGGCTGAGTAAGGCGACTGCGGCTGCTTCGGGTGCTTCTCGTCGATAGGCACATAGCGCGCCGTGCCGTAGACCTCCGAGGTCGACGTTACCACGAGTCGCTCCACACCGGCGTCGCGTGCCGCCTGGCAGACGTTGAGCGTGCCCTTTATGTTGGTGTCCACATAACTGTCGGGAGCGATGTAACTGTAGGGGATGGCGATGAGCGCAGCGAGATGAAACACGGTGTCGCATCCGCGCACCGCCTCGCGGCAGAAATTAGGGTCGCGGACGTCGCCGTTGACCACAGTGAGTCCAGGGTGCTTGATGCCCTCAAGCCAGCCCCAGTCGTTGAATGAGTTGTAAACGCTCAGCGCCTTCACTTCGCATCCTTCGGCAAGAAGAGCCTCCGTGAGATGCGAGCCGATGAATCCGTCGGCACCAGTCACTAATACTTTCTTCATATCGTAGTTTTAGTCTGTAGTTTTTTTGATGGCATAAAATTACTATAAAAATCATTATTAAGGAGTAGACGGCACTTGAAAAATCCCCGCAGCGCAAGAAAAGTGGTATTTTTCGGGCGAAAGTGTTGGTGGATAAAAAAAAGTTTGTACCTTTGCAGCCGGGTAAGTCCTATACGGCCAGCTCCCTGTCAACTCCCCCAGGTCTTGACCGAAGCAAGGGTAGCAGGTTGTAGCGGCGCGATGTAGTAAGCTTGCCCATTTGCCTCTTTAGCTCAGTTGGCCAGAGCAC
>CAVEIP010000097.1:0-7472 GCA_963615935.1 [Ruminococcus] lactaris
ATTGAAAACTCAAAGGTTGTTAATGAGCCTCAGTACTATGTGCTTTCATCGGCAGGAATGGAGAGGCTGGAAAGTACGTGTATGCTGATACTTGCCATAGGAGAGAGCGTCAAAGGCATTGATAAAATGACAAACAAACAACTTTTTCCCAATTATCCCGAAGTGGATTGGAAAGGAGTTATGGGAATTAGAGACATCATCGCTCATCATTATTTCGATATAGATGAAGCCATTGTCTTTGATGTCGTGAAAAACAAACTTCCTTCAATGCTTGTAGTGATAAAGCAAATCATTGCTGATTTGTAAATTTGCGACTAATAGACGCTAAGCAATTCCATGTCGAAGATGAGAGTCGAGCCGCCGGGGATGCCTGGTTGTGAGATTTTGCCATAGGCCATTTCGGCAGGGATATACACTTCCCAGCGGTCGCCAACGTGCATTTGCTGCATAGCGATGCTCCAGCCCACAATCAAGTCGCTCAAGCGCGCGGCCAAAGGTGCTCCGCCGCGGCTGCTGTCGAATGTGCGTCCGTTGATGGTGCGCCCAGTGTAGTGGGCTGTGATCACACTTCGTGCCGACGGCTTGCGGCCATCCTTCTTTCCAGTTGCAATCACTTTGTAGTAGATGCCCTTTGCCAACGGCATCACTCCGCTTTCCTTGGCTTTGTCGGCAAGCCATTGGCGGTTTTTCTCTATGTATTCCTGTTTTGCCATAACGGTTTATTCAAAAATGTGGCGCAATGCTGCGATGGGGTGGTGGAAAAGCATCCGTGGCCCTGAGTAGCGCATCACCTGACGCATGCGGCTGCGCATGTCGGGCTTGTAGCAGTGTATGGGGCAACGCTTGCACGATGTCTTTTCGTTGCCAAACTTGCAGTGCGACAGGCGGGCGTGGGCATAGGTGAGCAATGCGCGGCAGTCGTCGCACAGATCCTTGTTGCCTTCCTTGCCGCGGCAGTACAGGCGTATCATCGACTCGACAATGCGCTTCTCGCGCTCAATCTTTTCCATCGGATTTTTGCGTTTGGATATAAAAAAAGTCGCCTTGAAAAGCGACTCTTGTTGTGGGTGTTGAGGGATTCGAACCCCCGACCCTCTGCTTGTAAGGCAGATGCTCTGAACCAGCTGAGCTAAACACCCTTACTTCGGAAAAGCGATGCAAAGTTATGGCGAATTTTTTATCTCTCCAAATTTTTTAGCAACTTTTTTCCGAGAAAAATTCCTTGGGGATGCTTATTGGCAGATAGTCAGCGGAATATCATTGCGAAAAAATTTAACAGCCCCGACTTGCTCCTGTTTTTGCATATTTGGCGGAAAATGCCTACTTTTGTGCATATTCATTGAATATTAACAATCTTAAAAACAAAGCACAATGTCTCTTTCTTCATTGACAGCCATTTCGCCTATCGACGGCCGCTACCGCAGCAAAGTCGAGGCCTTGGAAAATTATTATTCGGAGTACGCCCTAATCCGCTATCGCGTAAAAGTTGAAATCGAATATTTTATTGCCCTTTGTGAACTCCCTTTGCCGCAATTGAAAGGCGTCGACGCAGCGCTTTTTCCTGCTTTGCGCGACATCTACGGCAAGTTTTCGGTCGACGACGCGCAACGCGTAAAGGACATCGAGAGTGTTACCAACCACGATGTGAAGGCTGTGGAATACTTCATCAAGGAGCAATTCGACAAACTCGGCTTGGCGGAGTTTAAGGAATTTATCCACTTTGGACTTACGTCGCAGGACATCAACAACACTTCGGTGCCGATGCTCATCCGCGACTCTATCCACGAAGCCTATTTGCCTTTGCTCGGCGAGATGATTGACTTGCTCAACAAATATGCCGATGAATGGAAGGACATCCCTATGCTTGCAAAAACCCACGGACAGCCTGCTTCGCCTACACGCTTGGGTAAGGAAATCCGTGTGTTTGCCTACCGTCTTGAGCAACAGGTAAAATTGCTCAAACAAGTGCCGGTTAGTGGTAAGTTTGGCGGTGCTACGGGCAATTTCAATGCTCATCGCGTGTCGTTCCCCGACTATGATTGGCGCGCATTTGCCAAGAAATTCCTCAACGAGCGTCTTGGCATTGAGCGTGAGGAGTGGACAACACAGATTTCCAACTACGA
This sequence comes from [Ruminococcus] lactaris, assembly GCA_963615935.1. GTDB lineage: Bacteria > Bacteroidota > Bacteroidia > Bacteroidales > Muribaculaceae > Limisoma. Next base: position 2,124 of record CAVEIP010000097.1, read on the forward strand.
CAACCTTGCTGCCTTGTTCAACTCTATGGCTCGCATCAACACGGTGATGATCGACCTCGACCGCGACATGTGGCAATACATCTCGATGGAGTATTTCAAGCAGAAAATCAAAGCAGGGGAGGTGGGCTCTTCTGCGATGCCGCATAAGGTGAACCCAATCGACTTCGAAAACTCTGAAGGCAACCTTGGCCTCGCCAACGCCATTCTCGGCCATCTCGCCAACAAGTTGCCTGTATCTCGCTTGCAGCGCGACCTTACCGACTCTACTGTGCTACGCAATGTAGGTGTGCCTTTGGCGCACATGCTCATTGCTCTCCACAGCACTCTTAAGGGTCTCCACAAACTATTGCTCAACGAGTCGGCTATCAGCCGCGATCTCGACAATATGTGGAACGTTGTTGCTGAGGCAATCCAGACCATCCTTCGCCGCGAGGGTTACGAGAAGCCTTACGAAACGCTGAAGGCGCTCACCCGCACCAATGAGAAGGTAAACGCGGAGAGCATCGCGCGGTTTATCGATACTCTTAACGTGAGCGACGCTGTGAAGGAAGAACTGAAGTCAATCACTCCTCATAACTATACCGGGTTCTAAATCCAGAGGATTTTGGTGCATAATTGAAAAGAATGTTAAAATCAACAATCGGTTTTAATCTTTTTAATTATGCCCTTTCCCGTTTGGAAAAAATAACGTTACTTTGTCAATGGAATTATGAATTAATTTATTTGTTACGATCTACAAGTCTAAGAAATATTAAGTCATTGACCAATAGCATATTTTAGTGAATAAAACGCCGAGAGGCAGTATGTGAAAAATTAATAATTAGTTTTACTATGGAAGAGAACAAAAAGCCGAAAAGAAGACGAATCGGTGAATCTCAGGAAATGGGTGCTGAAAACGGGCACTTCGAAAAAGTTACTTATAGTCCGAAAGCTGCATTCGTATCGGGCGACGCTACTCAGACTCCGTCTGCGTCGGACGATAATGGCAATGATGCCGGCAACCGTCAGGATTACCACAAGCCAAGCTACAATTCGCAAAGCAATTACAACAACTACGACAACAATTATCGCCAGGGCGGCTACAACAATAACCGTCAAGGTGGCTATAATAATCGTCAAGGTGGCTACAATAACAACCGTCAGGGCGGCTACAACAATCGCCAGGGTGGCTACAACAACCGCCAGGGCGGCTACAACAATCGCCAAGGCGGCTACAACAATTACAATAACCAGCAGGATGGCGGCTACCAGCAGCAAGGTGGCTACAACAACCGCGGCTATCAGCAGGAAGGTGGCTATCAGCAAGAGGGCGGCTACAACAACAATCGCCAAGGTGGCTACAACAACAACCGTCAAGGCGGCTACAACAACAATCGCCAAGGTGGTTACAACAACAATCGCCAGGGTGGCTACAACAACCGTCAGGGTGGCTACAATAACAACCGCCAGGGTGGCTACAACAACAACCGCCAAGGTGGCTACAACAACAACCGTCAGGGTGGCTACAACAATAACAACCGTCAAGGTGGCTACAACAACAACCGTCCGGGCGCAAGTTTCAACCGTCAAGGTGGACAACGCTTCACTCCACGTCCAAAACAGATTATCTATGACGTGCCAGAAGTTGATCCAAACGAAGAGGTACGCTTGAACAAGTTTATGGCCAATGCGGGCATCTGTTCGCGTCGCGAGGCTGACGAACTGATTCAGCAGGGTCTTGTGAAGGTCAACGGTACTGCAGTGACCGAACTCGGTACAAAGATCAAGCACGACGACGTGGTTGAATATAACGACAAGGTGGTTACACTCGAAAACAAGTGCTACATCCTTCTCAACAAGCCGAAGGATTGTGTGACTACAAGCGACGACCCAGACGGACGTCTCACCGTTATGGACATCGTAAAGAACGCTTGCAAGGAGCGCATCTATCCTGTAGGTCGTTTGGACCGCAACACAACTGGTGTGCTTCTGCTCACCAACGACGGTGACCTCGCTTCGAAACTTACTCACCCTAAGTTTGTGAAGAAGAAAATCTACCAAGTGTGGACCGATAAGGACATCGCTGAGGATGATATGCAGCAACTTGCCGACGGCATCGAACTCGACGACGGACCAATCCACGCTGATGCCATCAGTTATGTCAACGACCACGACAAGAACCAAGCCGGCATCGAGATTCACTCGGGTCGCAACCGCATCGTGCGCCGCATGTTTGAGTCGTTGGGCTATCGCGTAACAAAACTCGACCGCGTATACTTCGCAGGCCTCACCAAGAAGAACCTGCCTCGCGGACGCTGGCGCTACCTCACTCAAGAAGAAGTCAACTTCTTGAAACAGGGCTCTTTTGAATAATTAGAAACGCTGATAATAAAGACAGAAAATGAAACGTACAAAAATATCAGAAATCTGGGCTCCTGAACTGATTGGAACCGACGTATGCGTTAAAGGTTGGGTGCGCACCCGCCGCGGCAACAAGCACGTGCAGTTTGTTGCGCTCAACGACGGCTCCACTATCAAGAACCTGCAGATTGTCTTCGACATGGAGAAATTCTCCGACGAGCAGTTGAAACCTATCACAACTGGTGCGAGCATCCACGTTGAGGGTAAACTGGTCGAGTCGCAGGGCAAAGGCCAGACTGCAGAAGTTCAGGCTGAAACACTCGAAATCTACGGCACTGCCGATCCTGAATCATATCCTTTGCAGAAGAAGGGCCACACGTTGGAATTCCTTCGTGAAAAGGCTCACCTGCGTCCACGCACCAATACCTTTGGCGCTGTGCTCCGCATTCGCCACACATTGGCTTATGCAATCCACAAATTCTTCAACGACAGAGGATTCTTCTATCTCAACACTCCGCTCATCACATCGAGCGACTGTGAGGGTGCTGGTGCAATGTTCCAGGTAACAACGCTTAATCTCAACGACCTCCCTAAAGGCGAGGACGGAAAGGTGGACTATTCTCAAGACTTCTTCGGAAAGCCTGCGAGCCTTACCGTTTCCGGCCAACTTGAGGGCGAACTCGGAGCAACTGCTCTTGGTGCAATATACACGTTCGGTCCTACTTTCCGCGCTGAAAATTCCAACACTCCACGCCACTTGTCTGAGTTCTGGATGATTGAGCCGGAAGTTGCGTTCAACGACATCAACGACAATATGGAACTGGCTGAGGACTTTATCAAGTACTGCGTGAACTACGCGCTTGAGAATGCTGCCGACGACATCGAGTTCCTTGCTAAGATGTACGATGAAGACCTCGTTGAGCGCCTTAAGTCGGTTGTCAACACTGAGTTCGTGCGACTCACCTACACTGAGGGCGTGAAAATTCTCGAGGAGTCGGGCCATAAGTTTGAGTTCCCTGTTTATTGGGGTGCCGACCTTCAGAGCGAGCATGAGCGCTTCCTCGTGGAGGAGCACTTCAAGAAGCCTGTCATATTGACCGACTATCCGAAGGAAATCAAGGCGTTCTACATGAAGCAGAACGAGGACGGCAAGACCGTGCGCGCTATGGACGTGCTTTTCCCGAAAATCGGCGAAATTATCGGCGGTTCAGAGCGTGAGGAAAGTTACGAAAAACTCAATCAGCGCATCGAGGAACTCGGTATTCCTATGAAGGACATGTGGTGGTATCTCGACACTCGCCGCTTCGGCACCGTGCCTCACTCTGGCTTCGGCCTCGGCTTCGAGCGCCTCGTGCTGTTTGTAACGGGTATGACCAACATCCGCGACGTCATTGCGTTCCCACGCACGCCAGGCAACTGCGAATTCTAAAAAACAGTATAAATCATGCAACAGGACCGATTCCCAGGCTAAAGCCACGGATTGGTCCTGTTTTGCCTTAAAAACAAAAAACACAAATGGGTAAATCTAAATTTCTTCAGGACTTCAAAGCCTTTGCCATGCGGGGCAATGTAGTCGACATGGCTGTCGGTGTGATCATCGGTGGCGCCTTTGGTAAAATCATCTCGTCGGTTGTTGCCGACATCATTATGCCGCCCCTTGGACTAATCATCGGAGGCGTTAATTTCACCGACCTTAAGTGGGAGATGAAGGCTGCTGCCGACGGACAGGAAGCCGTTACGCTCAACTACGGCAACTTCCTGCAGACGGCTTTCGACTTCATCATCATTGCCTTCAGCATCTTCCTTTTCATCAAACTCATTTCCAAATTGGCTAACAAGAAAAAGGAAGAGCCGGCACCTGAGCCAGAACCAAGTAAGGAAGAAGTCTTGCTCACTGAAATCCGCGACCTCCTCAAGCAGCAGAACGAGAAAAACGCCAAATAACGTAGGCGTTTGCCTTTTAGCAGCCCCTTTCCGGATGTAAAGGGGTCGCCAAGAATAGGCTGAAAGCCTTAGTACAGCATAGCCCAAGTCAACGCCCTGGGTCGGCTGACGCCAACGAAAGCGCGCTGTAGGCGCAACACAAATCAGCAACGAAGCTAAAGTGTTGCCCATACAGCGCATTTTTCCCTTGTTTCACCTCAAAAATCATCTGAAAAAAATCGGCGAAAAATGTTGCGAAATCGTGAAAAGTGAGTAACTTTGCATTCGATTTACGGAATCGGGGTGTAGCACAGTTGGCTAGCGCGCCACGTTCGGGACGTGGAGGTCGGAAGTTCGAGTCTTCTCACCCCGACTAAATGAGGTTTAAAAGGTTGGCAAACAATCGTTTAAGCCTCATTTTTTAACTTGTACCGGGACAAATTCGGGACAGTAGAAAAGCTCAGGGGATAGAAAAAAATAGGCTGAAAGCCTGAGTACTACATAGCCCAGGGCAGCGCCCTGAGGCAGTCGAATACCGCATATAGCGCCCTGTAGGCGCAATACAAATCACTATCGCTAATGTTGTTTAGCCCTTGTAGGGCGCTTTGTCCAACCGTTGCATCACGGACGCAGCAACAGCCGCGCTCGATTGGAGTTGGCGAATTTCACGTCTTGCGTCATTCAGCGCTTTCGTGTTTATTTTTATGGCTTGCTTGTCGCCCGTCGCGAGTGCCTTTTCAAGAGCAGCCCCGAACTTATTGGCGTTCGCCGACAACTGGTTCAGCCTCTGTTCTGCTGCCTGAGAGTTTATTTCGACGCTGACGGTCGCTCTGTCAGAGATTGTGGACATACTTTTGTGGTTTTTCCACAAAAATACGGAGGCAAAGGCCTCGGATAAAAGACATAAACGGAGCGCAATTATCGCTTAATGTATGTTTCAACCCGTTCTTGGATTAATATTAGAGCATCCGTCATTAATTTTTTTGGATGGCACGTTGTCCAAGCATCTACGAATTCGCAACCGAATCCAGGTAATTGGCGTAAATAAATTCGGATAGCACCAGAATTCCCACCAGGGCTATACCA
>CAVEIP010000098.1:0-7450 GCA_963615935.1 [Ruminococcus] lactaris
CATTAGTACTTACTGCGCCGATGCTACGCTATAGGGCTTTGTGGCGCATTTTCCTTATCACAAAAATACGCAAAAAAACTCTTTGCCGACTCCCTTGCGGGCGGCTTGCGTTGCTAATTAACAATGTTTAACCGCATACGTTAATCCACGACTCCCTTCCGCGATTTTGCGGATTGGCGGAAAAATCCTTACTTTGTAGGAGCAAACCAAAAAACAACCGTTGCACTATGGGTTTTGAGAAAGTCAAACAAATCAATCTGCCGAAAATCTGCGACCCCCGCGGAAACCTATCGTTTGTGGAAAACGGAGCCGACCTGCCGTTCGACATTGCGCGCACCTACTGGGTATACGATGTGCCTGGCGGCAAGAAGCGTTTCGGCCACGCCTTCCACCGCCAGGAAGAACTGATAATCTCCTTGTCGGGCAGTTTCGATGTGGTGCTCAACGACGGTGTGGAGGAGCACCGCTACCACATGGCGCGGTCCTACTACGGACTCTATGTGCCCCGTATGATGTGGCGCGAACTCGACAATTTCTCGACCAACTCCGTCGCACTTATCCTTGCGTCGACACCCTACGATGCCAACGACTACATTGAAGATTTCAACCTCTATAAAAAAGCATTAGCCGATGAAAAGTAACACTCACGCCACAGCGAGCATCAACGACTGCCGAGTGCTGACGCTCGACCGTCACCATCACGAAAATGGCAACCTGTCGGTGGTGGAAAACGGCGGCGGACTGCCGTTCGACGTGCGCCGGGTGTTCTACGTCTACGACGTGCCGGGCGGCACCGACCGTGGCGGCCATAGTCATCACCACTGCCACCAGTTTATCATCGCCGCAAGTGGCAGTTTCGACATCGAGATTGACGATGGCAAAAACAAACTCACCGTGACTCTCAACCGCTCCAACATCGGGCTCTATGTGGCTCCGGGCATCTGGGTGGGGCTGCGCAACTTCTCGTCGGGCTCCGTGTGCCTAACCTTGGCATCCGACGTCTACGCCCCTGACGACTATGTGCGCAACTACGATGAATTTCTACGTCTTACCGCTGACAAACGAAAATGAGCAAAACATATCCTTTCCTTCCGCTGCGCGACATTAATCAGCCTTACAATGCTGAGATTGCCGCCGCTCTTAACGACATACTCGAGTCGGGCTGGTATCTCCACGGTAAAAACGTTGCCGAACTTGAACAGAACCTCGCACATTTGTGCTCCGTGAAGCACGCCGTGGCTTGCAGCAACGGACTCGACGCTCTGCGCCTCATCCTTCGCGCCTACAAGGATTTGGGCGTGATGGCGGATGGCGACGAGGTGCTCGTGCAAGCCAACACCTACATTGCTTCCGTGCTTGCCATCAGCGATAATGCTCTGCACCCAGTGCTTGTAGATGCCGACCCGAAGACGCTCAACATGGACTTTTCGCTCCTAGAGCAACGCATATCGCCACGCACTCGTGCTGTGATGGTGGTGCACCTCTACGGCGCTCCCTGCTGGTCGGAGGCGCTTGTCGACATTGCCCGCCGCCACAATCTGAAGATTATCGAGGACAACGCGCAAGCCATCGGCGCCACATCGGCGTCTGCAGGCTTGTGGGGCACGCACGTGACTGGCGGTCTCGGCGACGCTGCGGCATTCAGTTTCTATCCCACCAAAAATATCGGTGCGCTGGGCGATGCTGGTGCCGTGACTACCAACGATGCGGCTCTTGCCGATGCAGTGAAGGCGCTTGCTAACTACGGCTCCGACCGCCGCTACCATAACATTTATCAAGGTCTCAACTGCCGCATGGACGAGATGCAGGCGGCTGCCCTGTGCGTGAAACTGCGCCATCTCGACGAGGTGTCCAATCATCGCCGCGCCAATGCCCGCGCCTACGACTACGCTATCACTAACCCGCTCATCACCAAGCCGCAGATGCTTGAGGGCAACGTGTGGCATCAGTATGAAGTGCTTGTGGCAGGCGGACGCCGCGATGATTTCCGTAACTATCTCGCTGACAACGGTGTGCAGACCGATGTGCATTATGCCGTGCCGCCCCACCGCCAGCCTTGCTATCCCCACCTTGCCGACATTCCTCTTCGGGCAACTGAGCGCCTCGCCGACGAATGCGTGAGTCTGCCAATCGCCGAACATCTTTGCGAAAATGACATTTTAGGAATTTCTAACATAATAAATAATTACCGATAGTGTTGGAATGAATTAAATGTGTAAATTTGCAAAAAAATGAATACGATATGAAAATTACCAGAGAGGCCGTTTGGCATACCACAAAGGATTACTCCTTCATTACCCTCGGACTCATCCTCTATGCCGTTGGCTTCTGCGGATTTATCCTGCCTCACGGAGTCATAACAGGAGGACTTGCCGGCATCGCCGCCTTGATTTTCTTCAAGACGGGCATCCCTGTGGCTTATTCCTTCTACACGCTCAACGTTATCCTTCTGTCGCTGGCCTACAAGATTGTGGGTCGCGGATTTGTGCTGAAAACGATTTACGGCGCATCGATGCTCAGTGTGTTTATGCTGATAGCGCAGATGGTGTTTAAGGTCTATCCCGTATTTCTTGAGCACGACATCCTGCTCAGTTGCATCATCGGAGCGGTGATGTGCGGCGTGGGTACTGGTCTGGCATTCACCCACAACGGCAGCACCGGTGGCACCGACATCGTGGCAGCCATGGTGTCGAAATACCGTCAAGTGTCGGTAGGTCGCATGATTCTCTATGTGGATTTGTTTGTCATTTCATCATCGTATTTCATCAAATACAACATTGAAGCCGTGGTCTACGGCTATGTAGTGCTGATATTCCTATCGTATATGACCGACATGGTTGTGAACAACAATAAACAGGCGGTGCAGTTCTCTGTATTCTCAAAGAAATGGAGCGAGATAGCCACTACCGTCAACGCCGAGATGCATCGCGGATGCACGGTGCTCGACGGCACAGGCTGGTACACCCGTCAGGAGGTGAAGATGTTGCTGATTTTCAGCCGCAAGTCGGAAGCGCTGCAGGTCTACCGCATTATCTATTCCATCGACCCTAACGCCTTCGTGTCGCAGGGCAATGTGAATACGGTCTACGGCGAGGGCTTCGACAAGAGCAAGATTAAAGCCAAGGTGCGCGACCTCAAGGACGGCGGTACCGGACAACCTCACCAGCCGTAGGTGTCAGCCCACAATCAAAGCCAGTAACGGAATACTTGCCACAGAGAGCAGGGTAGACAAAAATGTGCCTTGCGACATTGCTGTGGTGTCCTTGTCGTACTTCATGCAGAACATCGTGCCGAACGATGCCACAGGCATGCCCACAAGCACAGCATTGACTGCCGCCACAAAGTGGGGAACACCCACCGCCGTGGCAAGATAGTAGATGCCCACGGGGATTATCAGCAGGCGGAACAGGCACATAATGTAGGAGGCTGGTGTGCCCGCCATCTTGCGCAGAGGCATGGCAGCGATGCTCGAACCTATTACGAGCAGTGCGGCAGGCACGGTCATGTCGCCGAGCAACATAAACGGCTTGCTCACCATGGCAGGTATCCTGATGCCGAACGCTACGATGATGATTGACAGGTAGGTAGCCACCATCGACGGCGACAACAGCAGTCGCCAGTCGAAACCGCCGTCGGCGCTACCGCGCACAAATCCCACTCCCCACACGAAGATGGTCAGCGTGTTTGCCACGTTGAGAATGCAGGCATAGAACACGGCATTGCTGCCGAAGATTGAAGCGATGATAGGGTAGCCGATGAACCCCACGTTGGCAAAGGCGAGCATAAAGCCGTAGATGCCTCGTTCGGCGGCCTTTACGGGCATGATGCGCGGTAGAAATTTGCCGATTGCGATGAGCAAGAAGTAGGATGCAAAACTAACGCCAAGCAGCGGAAGAATCAGGCTGCTGTCGGGCAACTCGTCGCCCATCGTAGAAGAGAGGATAAGGCACGGCGCCGACAACTGTATCACGAAATTCGATAACCGTTTGTCAAACTCATCACCCATTAGTCCAACCTTATGCGAAACAAATCCAGCGCCGACAAGAATAAACAACACGACCATCTGGGTCACCACTACTTCGAAATCCATAAGCTTTCAATCTTTTATACCGCCGCAAAATTACCGCTATATATAGGCACGGGACGAAAAAAAAATGCTAAATTTGCACCGCATTTGTATAAAGAATAAAAAAAACAGCAATATAACTCTTGTAAAATGGAAAGACAAGTCAGAGTTCGCTTCGCACCGTCGCCAACTGGACCGCTCCACATCGGCGGCGTGCGCACGGCATTGTTCAACTACCTCTTTGCCCGTCGCCACGGCGGCAAAATCATCCTTCGCATTGAAGACACCGACTCCAACCGCTTTGTGCCTGGAGCAGAAGACTATATCAACGAGGCTTTTGCTTGGCTCGGTATCAAGTTTGACGAAGGTGTGCGCGAAGGCGGCGAGTTTGGACCATACCGCCAGTCGGAGCGACGCGACATCTACCGCAAGTATGTGAAGCAACTGCTTGACGCAGGCAAGGCCTACATCGCTTTCGACACTCCTGAGGAACTCGAAGCAAAACGTGCGGAGATAAAGAATTTCCAATATGATGCCCACACCCGCTCCATGATGCGCAACTCGCTCACCATGCCTGCCGACGAGGTGAAACGCCTCATCGACGGCGGCGAGAAATATGTGGTGCGCTTCCTCATCGAGCCTAACCACGACGTGAAGGTTAACGACCTCGTGCGCGGCGAAGTGGTGATCAACTCGTCAATCCTCGATGACAAGGTGCTCTACAAGTCGGCCGACGACCTCCCTACATATCACCTTGCCAACATCGTCGACGACCACCTGATGCAAATCACCCACGTGATTCGCGGCGAAGAGTGGCTGCCGTCGGCACCGCTACACGTGCTTCTCTATGAGGCATTCGGCTGGGCCGACACGATGCCGGCGTTTGTCCATCTTCCACTCTTGCTCAAGCCCGACGGCAAAGGCAAGTTGTCGAAGCGCGACGGCGACCGCCTCGGCTTCCCGGTGTTCCCATTGGAATGGAAGGACCCGAAATCGGGCGAAATCTCGTCGGGCTACCGCGAGTCGGGCTATCTGCCTGAGGCTGTAATCAACTTCCTCGCTCTGCTCGGCTGGAATCCGGGCAACGACCAGGAAATCCTTTCCATCGACCAACTCATCAGCCTCTTCTCCTTTGAGCATTGCTCGAAGAGCGGCGCTAAGTTTGACTTTGAGAAAGGCAAGTGGTTTAACCACAAGTATTTGCAGGAAATGAGCGACGATAGCCTCGCCGACCTCTATATGCCAATCCTTGCCGAACATGGCCATGCCGATGTCGACAAGGCATACGTGGCACGCGTGGTGGCTCTCGTGAAAGGTCGCATCAACTTTGTGCGCGACCTTTGGGAGCAGTCGCGTTTCTTCTTCGAAGCGCCTACTACGTATGCAGAGAAGGATGTGCGCAAGCGTTGGAAAGAAGGTATGCCTGAACTTATGGAGCAACTCATTGGAGTGCTCGAAGGCATCAGCGACTTCACTTCTGCTCCATCGGAGGAGATTGTGCTAAAATGGATTACCGACAACGGTTACCATATGGGCAACGTTATGAACGCGTTCCGCCTCACTGTGGTTGGCGAATGCAAAGGCCCTCACATGTTTGACATCACCGAACTGCTGGGCAAGGAAGAAACAATCCGTCGCATCCGTCGTGGCATTGCCGACATCAAGCAACCTGAATAACTATCACAATACACAATGCCTTGCGCAGTAATCCACTGCGCAAGGCATTGTTAATTATAAAATACTACACCGATGAATCCACTATATAACTTGGGCATATCCCTTTATTCAGCAGGCGTAGCCATTGCTGCGCTCAACAATAAAAAAGCCCGCCTTTTGAAGGACGGCCAGGCTCGCACTTTTGCCACTCTTGCCGAGAAGGTCGACCCGAAGGAAAGTTACATCTGGATTCATGTGTCGTCGCTTGGTGAGTTTGAGCAGGCGCGTCCGCTGATAGAACTGATTCACGACGTGCTCCGCAAAAAGATTCTGCTCACATTCTTCTCGCCGTCGGGCTATGAGGTGCGCAAGAACTATCCGCTTGCCGACGTGATTTGCTATCTGCCGATGGACAAGCCTCGGAATGTGCGCCGCTTGCTCGACGCTGTAAAGATTGAAAAGGCTATCTTCGTGAAGTATGAGTTCTGGGGAAACTACCTCACCGAACTGAAGCGTCGCGCCATCCCAACATATATCATCTCGGCGATTTTCCGCCCCACGCAGATGTTCTTCAAGAGTTACGGCTGCCAGTTCCGCAAGATGCTTAACTGCTACGACACTCTCTTCGTGCAGGACGAGGAGTCGCGCAAGTTGCTCGATTCGGTGGGCGTGATGAATGTCAATGTGGCGGGCGACACCCGTTTCGACCGCGTGACAACCATTCTGGACAAAGCCGCCGACCTCCCCATCGTGGAGTCGTTCTCGCGTGGCGCCTTCACCCTCTTTGTGGGCAGTTCGTGGCAGCCCGACGAGGAGTTTATCATCCCTTATTTCAACGCGCATCCTGAGATGAAGATGGTGCTTGCGCCTCACGAAATTTCGGAGGACCGCATACTTGGTCTTCTCTCAAGTATCAAGCGCCCAGCGGTGCGCTACACCCACACCACTCCCGAAGAAGCCGCCGAGGCTGACTGTCTCATCATCGACAACTACGGCATTCTATCGAAGAGTTATCGTTTTGCTACTGTGGCGTATGTGGGCGGCGGATTTGGCGTAGGCATCCACAACATCAACGAGGCTGCCGTCTATGGCATCCCTGTGGTGTTCGGACCGAAATACGGCAAATTTAAGGAAGCACGCGACCTCATTGCCCTTGAGGGTGCATTCACAATCAAAAACGGTGAAGAGTATGGCCGCGTGATGGACCGCCTGCTCACCGATGGCGCATACCTCAAGAAGCACGGCGAGATAGCCGGCCACTACATCAAGGACAACCTCGGCGCCACCGACCGCATCTACAACGCAATCTTCGGATAAAGAAGAGGGAAGTGCTATGCGTTTGCGAGGCTACTAAGCATTTTTGTGTTGCACACGGATATTATGGGCTCACCAAGGGCATCTTCAATTGAAATAAGTGTGTCAATTGTGAAATTGTGGGTGCCTCTCATCCATTTGCTTATCTCTGACTCGTTTTTTCCAAGTCGGGCGGCAAGGTCTCTTTGTTTTAGGCCCTTGTTGTCCAAGATTTCGTGAATTCTGTCCACGATTTGAAACGAAAAGTCAACCATTCGCTTTGCTTCTGGATTAACCTTTTTGCGTCGCTCTTCTATTATGCTACTCCTTTTCATTTCGGATAAAATTTAAGGGCACAGTAGAAAAGCCTGGGGAATTTAGCAACTTTGTTGTATCACTTTGCCAGCGAGCCTCATCGAGGCGCAATAGATAGAA
>CAVEIP010000099.1:0-876 GCA_963615935.1 [Ruminococcus] lactaris
GAAATTAAACTATGCGAAAAGTAGGGCAATTTTCACTTAATAAACATTGTATTTAAACATCGAAACTTTTTAGATTGATTTAATTGCTGTTTGTTTCTTGAAAAATAAAATCGCTTGAAATTTATCGACAAATTGTTAGCATTTGCGTATAAGTTTAATTATCTTTGGGGTGTTACTTAAATCATAAAAATATGAAGAAGTCTATCATCTTTTTTATTGCCATTATCTGTTCATTAAATCTGTAGGCTCAACAGACGGACAGAGACAGTGATTACAAATTGAAAATCGATTCGATTTTCCAGTACATTGACCTTAGTTCACTTGAAACAGGAATCCTTCTTGACCACGGATTCAGTATGCTTGACCCATCCGTCTACAATGGAGTGGAGAATGACACAGTCTATTCCGACAAGGGAATACTGAAGGCTCTATACGCAGGTCTCTTGGACTCAAAAGTGAATGAGAACTGCCAATTGGAGAGTGCGGAAACAATGCTCCCAAAAATATCCGATGCAGAAAACATCTCCATCCTTTACGTAGCCTATAATAGTCTGTCGGAGTCGGAATTCAACCGAGGGGCGCTATATCTTGAAAACGAGCAGTTGAAAATTGACTATAGCAAACATCCAAACATCTTTGATTATGACTACTGTTTTGCAGTTGCACTTGGAAATAATGAATTCACAGGAAAGAATGTCACTTTGCCAATTAAGATTGACAACTTTGTCAACAACACACTTTCCAAAATCGTAACTATTGAAATCAAAGCAGATGATGGACAATATGAAAAAGCCACAATAGGAACAAACTGGACGCATACTTTCAGCACATTTGGTGAACATTGGCTGACTTGAATATAATCGGACAGTCCTCATC
>CAVEIP010000099.1:886-7202 GCA_963615935.1 [Ruminococcus] lactaris
AACGACTATGAAAAAGATTTTATTATTGATATTATTCGTATTCACTATATCGGCAACTGGTTTGGCGGAAGAATGCGATTCGATTTCGTCTAGTGATTCGCTTACAATTACAAGATACCAGAAGAACAGGACGATGCGAGGTCTCAAAACATTTGTAGATTTTGGCTATCAATGGCGATTAGGGGTAGACGAAGAAGAAGGCCTATTCGCCAATCCTTACAATTTCGACAAAGTTGAAGCATCGGCATCAATTGGCAAGCAATTCAATAACTTCGTGTTTTTAGGAGGTGGCGTTGGATTGGATGTGTTTTTTGGACACAACAAAGTCCGCTTCGGAGCGCCAGTATTTGGTAACTTAAGAATCAATCTTCTAAATGATAAGCGAGTTATGCCGTACCTCGATTTTCGCGTTGGATACAGTATTGGCCAAATAGATGGTGTTTACTTTTGCGGTCTGTTTGGTATAAGATACAGACTGTCGCACAAATATGCCATTTCGTTGGCCTGTCAGTACGACCTTAGTTGTAGTCTTGATCTTGACCCAGGAGAAGACTCATTTCCCGACAATCTTGGATTTAAATTGGGCTTCGAATTTTAACAATAAAGGCAATGAAAAGAATTATAATATGCGCAATACTAATGATGACTTCATTGGCGGGAGTTGCGCAACAAAACAGTACTGAGGACGTTCATTCGATTCTCAATAAATACACTATGCGCGGCTATCGGGCATTCTATGAAGTGGGGTATGGCGCATCGCTATACCCGTCAGAAGATTACACCGGAGATTTGCTTGAAATCGGCACGTCACAGGGATTCCAATTCAGTAATTCTATTTACTTGGGTGGCGGCGTCAGTTTCAACAATTATTTCAGCGATGGCACCACATATTTTGAAGTACCGGTGTTTGTTGACTTCCGGTGGAACATTATCAACAAGAAGGTCACGCCTTACATCAATCCTCGGGTTGGCTATGGCTTTGGTGTTTTGAGAGGCGGATTTATCAAAGCGACGATTGGAGTGCGGTTCGGGTTGAAGAACCGGCACGCCATGAATGTTGGCAGATCCTATAGTTCGCAAGCCGACAATCACGAAAACGAATGCAAGGACCAAACCAACGCTGGAATCACTGTAGGCTTTGAATTCTAAGGTTGACTATGTCGTGAGCCTTCGCCGTTAGTAACTGAGGCGGAGGCCGACGGCGAGTTGGAAACTCCAGTCGTTGCGGCGGCGGGCTGGCGAATTGCTGTCGTCCGACAGGTCGTAGACCACCTGCGGCTCGGCAAAGATGCCGTAGCGGTCGGTGATGTTAAACTGCACGCCGGCTCCGGCATTGAGTGAGCCTTGCCAGGGGCGGGTGTTGAGGTTAGACTTCCTCGAAGCTGATTTTTGTTCCACTCCCGATGCCACAACGGTTTCTTTCTTCGTTGAGGCAACACACTTTTCCACTGTGCCGCCGGCAAGTCCGTAGACCGTAACGTAGCGGCTGTTGACAACGTTGTAACTGACAGTGACAGGTACGCCGACATAGTGCATGCGCACCTTCGATGAATAGTAGTCGGCAGCCGATCCAGAGCGGCTTTCCGACGTTGCCGATGTGTAACTTATGCCGGCGTTGATGCCCCATCGCTTTGTGACCATATAGCGGAACGATGCTGAGTAACTCACGGGAAAACTAACCACCTCGTCGGTTGTCGTCGGCTCGTCGATGTTGTTTGCCGCTGCGGCAAGATAAGTGTTGCTAAATTCCGAGCCAGCCGCGGCAAGAAGATAGTTGTTTTGTCCGCGCAATGGTGCAAAACCGTTGGCCGACGAACTGCTGCCCTGTCCGAACGCAGTGTTGGCCGACAATGCAACCTGAAAGCGTCCGTCACTGTCGTTGCCCTTCGATGAAGCGCGGTGCTGATGAGTGGGCACGGAAGAACCATCGGAAGTTGATGGTTTCGCCTCGAGAAACTCTCGCGTGGTGCCAACCGGTTGCTTTGTCGACACACTGTCGGCAGGTGCTACCTCGCACGTTGGCTCTACATCTACTGATACGAGTATAGGCGTCTCTGCAACATCCGATGCTTTAAGCATAGAAGGCTGTTCTGAAGCATATTGACTGTGCTGCTCCGAGTCGCTGGCATAGGCAATCAGCGAACTTGCTGGTGCACTCTCTGCCTCGTTGGTAGAAGATGCCTCTGCGGTGAGCGGCGATGATGGTTGCACAGCGACATTGCCGTCGGTGCGCGACATCAGGAAATATGCTCCGACAACCACCGCCAAGCATGCCGCCACGGCGACAGCACGCCACACCACGGTCAGCGCCCGGCGCTGCTGCGGACGGGGTAGGTCAGCCTCAATGCGCTGCCACAGGTCGGCGCCTGGCTCTACCTCGTAACCGTCTACGGCATCACGCAGTGACTCAAGCCATTTATCATCGTTGATTTTCATATATTGTTTTCCTTTCTCAGATATTCTTTAATTTTCTTAGCCAATAGGGATTTCGCCCTGAAAAGTTGCGATGACGACGATTTTTCGTTGATGCCCATCTGCTCGGCAATCTCGCGGTGGCTCATCTGCTCGAAGGTGTAGAGGTTGAACACTGTGCGATAGCCATCAGGAAGCGACGCTACCATCTTGAGAATCACCGATGCCGGCACTGCCGAGGTCTCTGGAGCCTCGTCCTCAAGGTCCTCGTCGCGCACCTGCTCGATGTCGACCGCCTCCACCTGACGGTTGCGGCGCAGATAGTCGAGAGCCCCGTTGACCATCACCCGCCGGAGCCAGGCTTTCAGCGAGCCCTCGCCGCGGTAGGTGAATTTGCGGAAATTTGTCAGCACGTTTATAAACACATCGTGGAGCACGTCCTCGGCGGTCTGCTGGTCGGAGAGATAGCGCACGCCGATGGCAAGCATAGCGCCGCCATAGCGTAGATAGAGTTCGCGGCGCGACTTTTCGTCGCCTCGCAGGCATCCTTCGTATATCTCTTCCTCTGTCATCATCTCCTTTCACCTTAATAACGGGAGCGCCACAAAAATACTGCATAGCAGCGAAAAAAAAATGTATAGCGGTGCAGTATTTTCCGCTGGCAGCCGTTTAATAGACAAAAACATCCACACATAATGACTGAAACAAGGCGCAACATAATCATCGTGATGCTCGGCATGATCTTCGCCATGCTCCTGTTCTCCGCATGCGGCATGGACGGCGAGGACATAAATTCATCAGCGACTGTCAATGCTACAATAGGCACATTCCAGAAAGAGACCGATACGTCCTACTATATTGACAGCGACAAAGGCAACAAGTTGTATGTGACCAACTACACCGACCTCCTCGACGACGGTTATACCTCGGGGCAGCGCATCTATGCGGAGTTTCAGGGCAACATCACTCATGTGCCCTACGTGGGCTCAGTCAACGTGACTTATGCCTATCCCGTGCTTGTAAAGCAAATCACCGCCGCTGGCAGCGACACTGCCGACGACCCTGTCGATGCGCTGCGCATCTGGAACTCGCGAAACTTTCTCAATATCCAATATATTATCATGACCAGTGGCACCTATATCCACGATTTGGATCTTGTCATGGTCGACAGTCCCAAGAAGAAGGAAGACGGCTACCAGTATCTGGAACTGCGCCACAACCTTAACGGCAACACGGCGCTGACTAGTTTCGTAGGCATTGCCTCGTTCGACATTTCCCGATACCTTGCCGACTCTTCCATCAAGGGATTTATCGTCCGCTTCAAAGCCCTCGACGGAACGGAAACATTTGCCAAGTGCGACATTGAACGCAACAACACCGACGTGATGCTCGAAACTGAGCCCAACAACGAGATGGGCAGCGCATTGCTCGTGAAATAGCCCGCGATTTGTTATAAAATCCCACCGGACAACATTTTTTCAGCCCATCGTGCACCGATTTTCCAACGGCTTGCATTACATTTGCAGAGAATTAATTCAGAACTGGATGAAACCAAATTTTCTCAAGGGGTTGCTCAACCGCATATTGGTGCTGCTCCGCTACGTTTGGCGCGGTTGCGTCAAATTTTGGAAATGGTATAAACGCACTTACAAAAACGCGCGTTGGTATGGAAAAGTAGGAATCGCGATTGCCACCTTCATCGTGGCATTCATCCTCTACCTCATAATGGTCGACATCAACTTCCTGTGGCTGTTCGGCCGTTCGCCAAGTTTGCACGACATCTCGCACCCGAAACAGGAAGAAGCCTCAATCGTGTATAGTGCCGACGGCAAAGTGCTCGGCCGCTACTATCGCGAAAACCGCATCCCGGTGGAATACGACGAAATTTCGCCGATGCTCATCAACGCCCTCATCTCTACCGAGGACGAGCGCTTCTACAGCCACTTCGGCATCGACTTCCAAGGCGTTGTGGCAGCAGTCAAGGACATGGCTCTGCACCACGAAGCCCGCGGTGCAAGTACAATCACACAGCAGTTGGTTAAAAACATGTTCCGCACCCGTACGGAGTACTCCACCGGTCTTACTGGGTTCATCCCAGGCGTACGCCTTCTCGTGATGAAGACCAAGGAATGGGTCACCGCCGTAAAACTCGAGATGTTCTACTCCAAGAAGGAAATTCTCACGATGTATCTCAACACGGTTGACTTCGGCAGCAACTCGTTTGGCATCCGCACCGCCGCAAAGACTTACTTCAACACCACTCCGGCTAAACTGAAGGTCGAGGAGTCGGCAGTGCTCGTGGGTATGCTCAAAGCCACCACGACCTACAACCCACGCATCAATCCGAAGAACAGCAAGAGTCGCCGCAACGTGGTGCTTAGCAATATGCTCCGCAAGCGCTTCATCACCCGTGAGCAATACGACTCGCTGAGCGAAATACCTTTGAAACTCAACTACACCCCCGTGAAGCCAACCGACGGCCGCGCGCCTTACTTCCGCGATGTGCTTGCCGACGAGTTGCAGAAGGGATGGTGCAAGGACAACGGCATCGACCTCTACGGCGACGGCTTGCGCATCTACACCACCATCGACTCGCGCATGCAAACCTATGCCGAAGAGGCTGTGATGAAGCACATGCAACAGGTGCAGCGCAACTTCAAGGCCGACTGGGGCAACGAGAACCCGTGGCGCGACGAGAACCGTCAAGAGAAGAAAGGATTTATCGAGGACATTGCAAAGCGCACCGACTACTATAAGCAACTCTCTGCGCGATATCCCGATGACCCCGACTCGGTGAACTACTACATGAATCTGCCTCACCGCGTCAAACTCTTCGACTACGCATCGCCCGACCATGTGCGTCAGGAGATGATGAGTCCGATGGACTCTATCCGCTATATGGTTCGCTTTATGCACTGCGCATTCCTCGCCATGGAGCCTGAAACGGGCGCTATCAAGGCGTGGGTGGGCGACATCGACTACAACCATTGGCAATATGACAAGGTTACTGCCGAGCGCCAGCCTGGATCAACATTCAAACTCTGTGTCTATACCGCCGCAATGGAAGCCGGCCTCGGCCCGTGCGACGACCGTGTGGACGAATGGAAACAATACGATGCCTACGACAGCGATGGCAAGCCTACCAAATGGGCGCCGCGCAACGCCAACGGCTACTACACCGGCGGAGCGATGTCGCTCAAGCATGCGTTCTCTAACTCGATTAACTCCGTAGCTGTGGCTGTGGCAAACGAGGTGGGACTGGCGCGTGTGGCTGAAGTGACACGTAGCCTGGGCGTGCAGTCGCCGCAGAAGCAGACACCGGCAATGGCTCTAGGCTCGAACGATGTGACGTTGCTCGAACTCGTCGATGCTTACTGCACAGTGATGAACAACGGCCGCCACAACCCGCCGGAATTTGTCACCCGCATCGAGGACAAAAACGGCAAGGTGCTCTACGAGGCAGCGCCAGAAAACCGTCAGGCAATCACCGAGGAGTCGGCATTCCTAATGCAGCAGATGCTACTCGCCGGAATGACCGAGCCGGGCGGCACATCGCAGGCTCTGTGGGGCTACGATATTCACCATTTCGACACCAACTTCGGCGGCAAGACCGGTACAACGTCCAATAACAGCGATGGCTGGTATGTGGGCGTAACCAAGAACCTTGTGGCAGGTTGCTGGGTAGGCGGCGAATACCGCAGTGTGCATTTCCGCAGCGGCCGCATGGGTCAGGGCAGCCACACCGCTCTCCCTGTGTTCGGCTACTTCATGGAGAAGGTGCTCCGCGACCCACAACTGGCAAAATACCGCGGCAAGATCCCCGACAAGGCACCGTTCACAGTGTCGCGCCCGTACAACTGCCAGGGCTATGTTGAGCCTGTCGACACCACATTCAACGACAGCA
>CAVEIP010000100.1:0-492 GCA_963615935.1 [Ruminococcus] lactaris
CAGCAAACACCTATACATTTAAATTCCGATCAGGCTTATATCGTATTTACATACTGTCCAACTGATTCATCTTTATACTTAGGAACCACTCCTGAATATGCGGCTTACATTTTTCGCGGAAGCAATCAGCCCATAAGATTCATCAATCTCGCAAATGTTGAAGAAATTGAATCTTTATTCGTGCCCGAATCAGGTAGTAGTTTTGATGCGCTCGATTACTCTGCGACGTATGGTTCGAAAAATATGGACTCTTTATATAGACTAATTTGGGACAAAATAATGCCACTGATAAAAGGGTGTAATACAATTTATTACACACCTGCTGGAGGACTTTCATTCTTGAATTTGGACGTATTGGCAAGTGCAAAGAGTCTTAATCAGAATTATATCATGGTATCTTCCATTGATGAAATAAACAAGCCGTTAGACATTAGTGACAGGTTGTCATCTATTTGCTTATTTGGAAATATTGACTATAATCTAGATTCAGAC
>CAVEIP010000100.1:502-3931 GCA_963615935.1 [Ruminococcus] lactaris
ACTATTAGTTGGAAGTCGTTACCAGCAACAGCCACCGAGATTGAATCAATTAAAGCCACTTGTTCTTCCTTATCTCAAAAAGTTTTCACGGGAAAACAAGCAACGGAGGAATCAATCAAAGAGTTAAGTGGAAAAGCCCCGTCAATAATCCATATTGCAACCCATTGTTATGAGAAGATATATGAAGATAGTATATCAAATCCGTTCTTGTTAAAACAAATCGAGAAGTCTCCGTCTTTCATCACTGATTGTTCGGTAACTTCTGGAATTGTCCTTGCTGGCGGAAATCTAGCATGGAGGGGTGAGAAAATCCCCGATGGGGTGGAAGACGGCATCCTTACAGCCGACGAAATTAGCCGGTTAGATTTGTCGGATACAGAATTGGTGGTACTGTCGGCATGCGAAACCGCACGAGGGCATATTGACCCAATTGAGGGCGTATGGGGGCTTCAACGTGCCTTCAAACAGGCTGGAGTCAAGACCATCCTGATGACACTTTGGAAGGTGTCGGACAACGTGACCGCAATGTTTATGGAACAGTTCTATAAACATCTAATGAAAGGTAAGACTGTACGACAATCCGTAAAGATGGCACAGGACTATCTTATCAGCAATGGTGCATCCGATCCCTTCTATTGGGCTCCATTTGTTGTGCTTGATTAGGAATCGGCAAAATTACATATCTTCCAAAATTGACTCTATAACTCTTGAGAGGAATTGAAGTTTTGCGATTATCTGCTCTACAGGAACAATGGCAAACTCGAAGTCGGTCTTTGCATTCTCGTAGGCCTGGCGTAATCCGGCAGAGATTATCGTCGGATGCTTTGCTACGGCTGGCGACAGGATAGTTGCTGTAAAGAACATAAATTCGCGGATAAGGAACGGGGCACCTTCTGCATACTCTTTTTGGGAGAACACCGGGTTTCCTAACATCAAACCTTTTGCCAACACATCATTAAACTTCGTTTCGAGGTCTTTCTGTCCGTAGTGCAGCAACAGGAATAAGTCTAATGCAGATACTGTCAGTTCTTGTTTCACGTATAGATGGTTGAGCATATGGCTCACTATGCAATAGAAGCCATCCTCTGCCCATACTTCACGGATGTCGGAATCATTCACCCAGTCATACCTAAGGCACATGCAAAAGCATTCACTCAGACGGTCCTTTTCGGGGAAATTGATGATGAGTTTGCCGCCACCAAACTTATTGAAGTGGCCATATAAGTTGTACAGGCTGTTTTGTAACGACGGAATGTCTCCACGTTCAAAGTTCGTGATGGACTCGTCAACCAATTGCTTAATCATTAAATCGTTCATTGTATTAATCTGTTTCGATGATTTTATATTCTACTCATCTTTATATGTCATAACCAGCAGAAAGGTTAACAGCCCAATATTAATGGTAATTGCATACTTATTGCTATGCAATTTGACAAATTGTTTGGAAAGTGGAAAATTATGCTGAAAAAAGTTTTGTTTCGGTGAATAAATATGTACTTTTGCCATTTAGTATGAGCAATCACACAAATAACTTATTAATAACTGTTTTATGAAGAAGATTTTAATCTCTTTGTCGCTGGCGCTCTTGGCAACAGGCAGCGCTTTGGCGGCGGTGGGCGACACCTTTACCATCGATGGCGTTGTCTACAAAGTAGGGCAGGACAACACCGTCAGCGTTTCGGATGTTGTTACAAGCGCTCTCCCTTCTGCGGTTACACTGACTGCGAAGGTGACCGATCCTGCCACCAGTACGGAATACACCTTGACCGAAATCGGCGAGGAAGCGTTCTATTGGGCTGACTGCGTTAGCGTCAACATCCCTAACACTGTCACAACTCTTGCCGACAAGGCATTCTATTCTTGCGGCAGCCTTACGTCGGTCACTTTCGACGAGGGATGTCAGGTGAAAACCATTGGCGACTATGCCTTTGGCTCGGCAAAAGTGCTTCCATCAATCACTATTCCAGAAGGCGTAGAAAGCATCGGCAACAGTTGCTTCTTCGCTTGCTATAAGTTGGAAAGCATCAGCCTTCCGTCAACATTGAAATCGATTGGGAAATCGTGCTTCTACAAGTGTGGCCTTACAAGCGTCGATCTCCCTGCGGGTTTGACTTCGCTTGGCGACAAAGCGTTCCTCGAGTGCAGCAAATTGGCATCGATTACGATTCCTGCGGGCATCACCGAATTGGGAGAGGCCATGTTTAACGGCGCTTCTTCGCTCAAGTCTATCAATTTTCCTAAAGGCTTGACAAAGATTGGCGACGAGTGCTTCCTTGCAGCAGGCCTTACGGGCGAAATCACTCTTCCTGCATCGTTGACAACTCTCGGCGACGGCGCTTTTGCAAAATGCCCAATCACGGCATTCAACATCGAAGCAGGCAACACTTCGTTTACCAAGGTTGGCGACGTTGTCTATTCAGCCAACAAGACTCTTGCCTACGCCTATCCAGGCGCGTGCGCAAATACGGAAGTGACAATCGACCCTGCGTGTGTCGGCATCTCCGGCGCAGCGTTCTGGGGCTCAAACGTAACGAAGGTGACCCTTCCTGAAGGCTTCCGCGCGTTCGACGACTATTCATTCTGCCAGGCAGCATCGTTGACAAGCATCAACTTCCCTTCAACATTAGTGTTCTTCGGTGAACAAGCGTTCGCTGGAACAGGCCTGACATCGGTCGTTATTCCAGAAGGCGTTTGCCAACTGCCTGAGGCTGTGTTCGCTCAATGCACAGAACTCACCGACATCTCGTTCCCGTCGTCGTTGAACTATATCGACATCCGCAACATGTGGAAATGCTCGAAACTTACCACAATCAACTGCTATGGTTCAACTGCACCTACGCTTGAAACATGGTATGAGTCATACGAGTCGCCATTCTACAATGTGCCTTCAAATTGCAAGGTGCATGTGCCAGCCGGCTGCAAGTCTAACTACAGCGGCGATTGGACTGACGCGTTCTCAACCTCGCGCATCGTCGACGATCTCCCAGGCTATATCGCCGTGTCGACAATCACTCCAGCCGCCGATGCTTCGGTTGCTACTTTAAGCAATGTGGCTGTTGCCTATACCGCTGAAGACGGCGCAACCTATAGCGTAGCCGTTGCTCAGCCAGCCGTAGTGCTACAGGCTGGCCCGTTGGCTGCCGGTGTGCCTGTGGGTGATAAGGTGGCTGTCGACCACTGGACTGCAACTGTAGCTGAGTCGACGATGACCCTTACTCCTTACGACGCATCAAACAAGGCTCTTGCTCTTAACCTCGAAAAGGATAAGACATACTACCTCACCATCCCTGGCGGTGTGTTTGTCGACAACAACGGCAAGGCCAACGAGCGAGCATTCATCAAGTATGAAGGCAACTACGAAGAGCCTGCTTTGGCTCCTACTGCAACATCTCCAGCCAACGATGCCGAAATCGACGCATTCGATGGCGT
>CAVEIP010000100.1:3941-6991 GCA_963615935.1 [Ruminococcus] lactaris
CATTCGGCGAGGATGTAACAGTCGTTTCTTCGAAGACAAGCAGCATCAAGTTCCTCAAAGGCAGCATCGACGCAGAGGGCAACGTAACTGGTACTGATGCTACATCGAGCGACTTCGACTCTTGGATGATTACCGGTTCAAAGGCTTCGCGCCGCATCTGGATGGCCGATATGGACTACTACACTTGTTCTTCATCTCTCGAGGCTGATGCCGACTACTATCTCGTAATCCCTGCAGGTTTGTTCAAGAACAGCGCGGGTGTAGAAAACGCACAAATCGTGCTCCACTACACTAAACCTGAACTCAAACCTATTGTCCCAACAGCCTACTCTCCAGCCAACAACGCTCAACTCGACACATTCGAAGGTGTTGACCTCACATTTGGCGAGAATGTAACAGTCGTTTCTGCAAAGAAGAGCGACATCAAGTTTGTAAAGGGTAGCATCGACGTTGATGGCAACGTAACTGGTACCGATGCAACATCGAGCGACTTCGACTCTTGGATGGTTACAGGAGCGAAGACCTCGCACCGCATCTGGATGGGCGACATGGATTCCTACACTTGCTCAACGAGCCTCGAACTCGGTGCAAACTACTACCTCGTAATCCCTGCAGGTCTCTTCAAGAACAGCGCAGGCGCAGTCAACGAGCAAATCGTGCTCCACTACTCTAAGGCAGAGCCTAAGCCTGTTGTGCCAACGGCCTTCTCTCCAGCCAACAATACTGAGTTGGACGCATTCAGCGGTGTAGACCTCACATTCAGCGAAGAGGTGACAGTTGTTTCGTCGAAGACAAACAGCATCAAGTTCCTCAAGGGCAGCGAAACTGGTACCGACGCAACATCGAGCGACTTCGAATCGTGGATGGTTACAGGAGCGAAGACCTCACAACGCATTTGGATGGCAGATGTGGACTCTTACACTTGCACCACTACATTTGAGGCAGGTGCGGACTACTACTTGGTTATCCCAGAAGGTCTGTTCAAGAACGCCAAAGGCGCTGTCAACAACGAAATCGTGCTCCACTACTACAAGTCAGAGCCATTGCCAGCATTGATTCCAGTGTCGTTCTCTCCAGCCAACGATGCCACTATCGACTCGTTCAGCGGTGTGGATGTGGCATTCGACGAGGACGTGACTACAGTTTCTGCAAAACTTAGCGAAGTGAAATTCATCAAGGGTAGCATCGATGCCGAGGGCAACGTAACGGGTACCGACGCAACAGCATCCGACTTCGACTCTTGGTTTGCTTCAAGTTCGAAACGCGCGCCACGCCTCTTCATGGCCGACATGGACTACTATTCTTGCACAACCAACCTCGAGGCTGATGCCGACTACTACCTCGTAATCCCTGCAGGCTTGTTCAAGAACAGCGCAGGCTCAGTCAACGAGCGCACAGTGCTCCACTACACCAAGGGTAGCGGTGTCAACGACATCGACGCTCAGTCAATCGTCATCGCAACCTCTGCCAACACAATCGTTGTCAAGGCAGCCAATGCCAAGGTCGACGTTTATACGGCAGCAGGCATAAATGTAGCGGCAACAACAACCACCAGTGGTCAGGCTCGCATCAGCGGTCTCGCTTCAGGCATCTACCTGGTACGTGCCGTTCAAGGTGACGTTGTCAAGACAGTCAAAGTGCGTCTGTAATCAATAGCAATCAAGCGTCACACCGACGCAAACCCCAATAAAGCGGGTGGCAGCCAACGCGGTTGCTACCCGCTTTCTTTCAGTGTGCTCGGCATGAGCCACCGATGCGCTGACAGCTGCCTATTGCGCCGAGGTGGAGTATCGCTACGACGAGCAGATGCCCACGATGATTTCCACCAACCTCATGCCGTCGGAAATCCGGAGCAAGTATGGCGACCGCATCGCCGACCGTCTCAACGAGATGGCAACCGTGATAGTTTTCAAAAACGCAAGTTATCGCAAATAGGACTGAAAAAAAAGAAAGAGCCGACCTGGCTTGGTCGACCCTTCGCTTTATATCAGAGTTTGCGTACTATTTGTTGGTTTGGGATTATTTGTCGGTCTTAAGCCATTGGTCAAACCATTTGAAGAATTCACGTTGCCAGAGAAGTGCATTCTGTGGCTTGAGAATCCAGTGGTTTTCGTTTGGATAGACGAGCATCTTTGTTGGTATGCCTCTGAGTTTGGCTGCATTGAACGCCATCATGCCTTGAGAGGCAAGGATGCGATAGTCTTTTTCGCCAACGGAAATCATGATTGGCGCTGTCCATTTGTCGACAAACTTGTGTGGCGAACTTGCAAAGGTGCGTTGTGCAACGGCATTGTTCTTCTCCCAGAATGCGCCGCCGAGGTCCCAGTTTGCAAACCACATCTCTTCGGTTTCGAGGTATTGAGCCTCGGTGTTGAAGATGCCAGCGTGGGCAAACAGTGCAGCGAAGCGGTTGTCGTGGCTGCCTGCCAACCAATACACAGAGAAGCCTCCGTAACTTGCGCCAGTGGCACCGATGTGGGCAGCGTCAACGTATGGGCGTTGCTTTATGTAATCGACAGCCGAAAGGTAGTCCTTCATGTTCTGACCTCCGTAGTCGCCTGAAATCTGTGCGTTCCATTCAGTACCGAATCCTGGCAGACCGCGACGGTTTGGTGCAATGACGATGTAGCCTTGCGATGCCATCAAGCGGAGATTCCAGCGGTAACTCCAGAACTGGCTCACTGCTTGTTGAGGACCGCCTTGGCAGTAGAGGATTGCCGGGTATTTCTTGTTTGGGTCGAAGTTCGGTGGAAGCACAACCCAAGTGAGCATTTCCTTGCCGTCGGTTGTAGGCACCATTACCTTTTCTACAGTCACAGGACTGAGCTGGCTGAGAAGGTCGCTGTTGACCGATGAGAGTTGCTTGTCGCTCTTCTTGTCCACGATGAAGATCTCGTTAGGATATTCCAACGAGTGGCGAAGTGCAACGACACGCTTCTCGTCGATTGGCGCCAATGATGCGTAGTCGCACATTTGGTTGGCAATCGTTTCCACCTTCTTGGTCTTTACGTCGACCGAGAAGATTGGCGAAGGTCCGTGGTAAGGAGCAA
>CAVEIP010000101.1:0-2794 GCA_963615935.1 [Ruminococcus] lactaris
GTTGGCAGCTTCTCCGCTGTCGTTGGTGGCTGTCCACGTCTCGGATTTGAATGTGTAGGTCACAGTCTTTTCGGTGGCATCAGCGAAGGTCGCGACGGATGCTATCAGCGCGAAAAGGATTAAAAAGTAGAATTTTTTCATAAGTTTGTATTTAGAATGTTAATTAAATTCCCTCGGAAGGCAACGATTTGTTTGCTACGTTTGTCCATTAGTTGTTAGTTAGTTGCAAAGGTAGTGAGTAGTTGGCAGTTACGCAATACTTTTAATGTTAAAAATCAGTGACATTTCGCTGGTTTGCCATTTATAGATTATCTTTGTAATTATCGTATTGAAGCAAGAAGATATGTACACACCACCATTTATAATATCATCGGATGCTATCAACAGGATAGCGGATATATCGAGGTTGATAGAGCGTTATGCCATACGGATGGAGCAAGAGGATGCGCTCTTGTTGCGTAAAGCCAACAAGATAAAGACCATACATAGCTCGCTGGCCATAGAAGGTAATACGCTGGAAGAGGGACAGGTGCGTGACATAATGAATGGAAAGACCATCGTGGCGCCTTTGCGACAAATTCAAGAGGTGAAGAACGCCATTGCCACCTACGAGATATTTTCAAAACTTGATGCCTTCAAAGAAAAGGATTTATTGAAAGCGCATAGTGTAATGATGCAGGCCTTGGTCGGCAATGCAGGATGTTACCGCAACTGTGGGGTAGGCGTGTTTTCCGAGCATGGATGTGTACATATGGCTCCACCAGCCGACAGAGTGCCTTTGCTGATGTCTGACTTGTTTGGTTGGCTCAAACACAGTAGAGATCATCTCCTCATCCGTTCATGTGTTTTTCATTACGAGTTTGAATTCATTCATCCATTTATGGACGGCAACGGACGAATGGGACGGTTGTGGCAGTCGCTAATACTAAGCAAATTGAATCCAATCTTTGAACATTTACCTGTGGAAAATATAGTGTATGCCAACCAACAACTTTATTACGAGGCTATATCCACAAGTACCAAGATGGGGCAATCGGGACCATTTATTGATTTTATGCTCGGAGAGATACAAAAAGCACTTGAAGAACATAAGGGTGAGCCATTACAAGAAGTTCCTAATAAAGTTCCTAATAAAGTTCCTAATAAAGTTCCTAATAAATTATATGAGGCTTATCCTCAAGTTCCCGATTCGGCATGGGTTGTATATGATATGCTAAAAGCAGATGGAACTCAAACAAGTGCCAATTTGGCGGGGAAACTTGGTATAAGCGAACGAATGGTGCGGAAAAATATTTCGCTTCTTAAGGCGAATGGATTGATAATTCGCGAAGGCAGCAATAAGGTTGGTTGTTGGAAAGTTCTCAAATAAATTGTCTTGGCTAGGTTTATCGGCTTGACGTTGCGCATTTGGATAAAAAGTGAAATAATTTTGTAAATATCGGGTGAATGTATATTTTTGTAGAAGAGAGATTAAGGATTCTCGCTTTTTTTAAATCTACGGAATAATTGACAAACTAATAGGTTGATACTATGGACATTTTTGAAGTAATGGTGATTCTGCTGATTGTTGTGATTGTGGGTTACGCCGCCCGCAAGTTGGGATATATGGACGATGATTTCGACAAGAAACTGTCGTGCATAGTGATTGACATAACAATGCCGCTGCTGGTGCTGTCGTCGGCGATGTGCCACGATGTGCCCGACAGCCATCTCATACTCCCGCTGATTGGTGTGGGTGTGCTCACTTACATCATCCTTCTGTCGTTCGGTTTCCTTGTGCCGCGGCTCATCACCAAGAACCCCGACGAGCGCGGTATGATAGGCTTTGTCAACATGTTTGCCAACGTTAGTTTCATAGGCTACTTTATTGTCGACGCCATGTTTGGCACCAAAGGCATCTTCTATGCCGCGTTGCTCAATGTGCCGTACTTCTTCTTTATCTTCACCGTGGGCATAATGCTCATTCGAGGCAAGATCAGCCTTAAGCAGTTTGACGTCAAGGTGCTCTTCAGCCCTGTGCTCATTGCCGCCTACATTGCCGCTATCCTCGTGGCGCTCGATGTTGATACCCCCGAACTCGTAGCCCGCCCCGTGAAACTCGTGGGCGACATCACCATCCCGGCAGCCTTGCTGCTCATAGGCTCCAGCATGGCGAAAATACCGCTGAAGACAGCATTCAGCAACAAAAAGGTGTATATCGTGTCCTTCGTCCGACTGATAGTGGTGCCGATGTGCCTATATTTCATCTTTATGCTCCTCGATGTGCATCCGTTGATCAACCAAATCAACACCGTGGTCATAGCCATGCCAGCGGCAAGCCTTGGCACAATCTTCTGCCTCAAGTACGACCGTGACCCAACGCTCGTTACCTCAATCACCTTTGTCACCATCCTCGGTTGTATCATAACCATGCCGCTCATAGCAATGTTCCTCGGCATCGAGATGTAAAGTGGCGCGCCCGTTTTCCATCTTCCAGAATTTTGGCTTATATTTGCAGTTATGGAAAATGAATTCTCATCAACGCTGCTCGAAAATGCAGTGTCGGAGATGTCGAAACTGCCAGGCATAGGCCGTAAGACCGCTTTGCGCCTGGTGCTCTATTTGCTACGCCAGAACAAAGATGTGGCGCTCGCTTTGGGCGACTCTCTGATTAAACTCCGCGAGGGCATACGCTACTGCTCGGTGTGCCACAACATCTCCGAGGCAGAGATTTGTCCGATATGCGCCGACAAGCATCGCGACGCCTCGACGGTGTGCGTGGTGGAGAGCGTGAAGGACGTGATGGCGGTGGAAA
>CAVEIP010000101.1:2804-6813 GCA_963615935.1 [Ruminococcus] lactaris
CCAGTTTCACGGCCTCTACCATGTGCTCGGCGGACTGATTTCGCCGATGGACGGCATCACCCCGCAGGAACTCGAGATGCAGAGCCTTGTGGACCGCGTGGCCACCGGGCAGGTGAAAGAGGTGATACTCGCTTTGAGCCCGACGATGGAAGGCGAAACCACCAACTTCTACATTTTCCGCCGGTTGTCTGACTATCCCGTCATAGTGTCGATGATTGCCCGCGGCGTGGCAGTGGGCAACGAACTCGAATACACCGACGAGGTGACCCTCGGGCGATCGATACAAAACCGCACACTCTTTTCTTCCACAATTAGCAATCAGTAAGGCAGATGGAGAGCAAGACCAACGACATCGACATCTCGGTAGTGATTGTAAACTACCGTGTGAAATATTTCCTTGAGCAAACCGTGCGCTCCGCCAAGGAAGCCCTTGAAGGATTTCGCGGCGAGATAATCGTGATAGACAACAACTCCGGCGATGATTCCATCGCGCACCTGCAGGAATGCTTCCCCGATGTGATTATAATCCAAAACCACGACAACCCTGGGTTTGGCTGCGCCAATAACCAAGGCTTCGACATAGCCCGCGGACGCTTTACGCTGATACTCAACCCCGACACAATCATAGGCAGCCACACCCTCCGCGACTGCATGGACTTCTACGAGGCGCACAAGGACAACTGCGGTGGCATCGGTGTGCAGATGCACGACGGCAACGGGCGGTTTCTGCCCGAGTCGAAGCGCTCGTTTCCCACACCGTGGGTGTCGTTCTGCAAGATTTTCGGACTGTCGTCGCTCTTCCCACGCTCGCCGCTCTTCGCAAAATATCATCTGCGCTACCTCTCAGCCGACGAGCCACACTCTATTGATATCCTCAGCGGCGCGTTTATCTTCGTGCCAACCGACCTGCTGCGCAAGATTGGCGGCTTTGACGAAGACTTCTTCATGTACGGCGAGGACATCGACCTGTCGTACCGCATAGTCAAGGAAGGCAAACGGAACTACTACATCCCGTCGCCCATGATTCACTACAAGGGCGAAAGTACGCAGAAGGACTCCTACCGCTATGTGCGCGTCTTCTACGAAGCGATGCAGATATTCTTCCGCAAGCACTATCCCAACTATAGCCGCGTCTATGGCGCACTGGTGAACTTCGCAATTGGCTTGCGCACGTGGATGTCGCTTGCCAAGCGATTCTTCCGCCGCTTGTTGCCCAAGCGTCAGCCAGCGGTTGAGCCATACAAAGCCCTCGTTTTGGTGTCGACCCACCCAGAGGAGTTGGCGGCGAAGATTGATTTGCCCTACGGCGAAGTGATTACGTTCGCTAAGGTGCAGGATGTGGTTTTGCCTCAAGGACTTACACTCACCGTGTTTGACAACCGCGACTGCACATATTCGGAAATTGTCCGCACCATTTGTAGTAATGAGGGTGATGATCACGATTTTGCCACCTACCTCTCGCAGTCGGGCGTGGTGATGACCCCTAAAATGGCTTGACTATCATGGCAGAACTGATGAAAGACGACCAGATAACCCTCCGCGCTCTCGAGCCCGAGGACCTCGACATAATCTACCAGTGGGAGAACGATGCCGCCCTTTGGCAGTATGGTGCGACTACGGCACCATTTTCGCGGCGGTTGATACTCGAGTATCTGAAGACATATTCAGCCGACATCTACGCCCAGCGCCAACTGCGGCTGATGATTTGCCTTGCCGCCGACGGCACTAGGGTAGGGATGATTGACCTGTTTGACTTCGATCCCACACACCGGCGGGCGTCGGTAGGGCTGATGGTGGATCGCCGATTCCAAAATCGTGGCGTTGGCTCGCTGGCATTGGCAATGATGGCAGACTACAGTAGGAGGGTGCTCCACATGCACCAGTTGTCGGCGCAGGTGGCTGTGAGCAATGAAAAAAGCATACGCCTGTTTCAGCGGGCAGGCTATACCGCATGCGGAACCCTCCGCGAATGGCTATGCACCGCCGACGGCTACGTCGATGTAGTTCAATTTCAGTTGATACTCGAATAGGCGAGGGCTATTCCTTTTCCGAGAGTTCGAGCCAGCGCATCTCCTTTTCGTCGAGCAAGTTGATAATTTCCTGCATGCGCTGCGATTTAGCGGTGATTTCCTCCATCGTGACGGCGCCGCCGCTGAGATCCGCCTCAATCTGCTTCTTCTCCTCCTCAAGCGAGGTAATTTCCGCCGACAAGGCTTCAAACTCCTTCTTTTCCTTAAACGACATCTTGTTGGTGTTTGATCGAGGTGCGCGCACTGCCTTCTGCTCCTCCTTGCGCTTAGGTTTCTCCTCGTCCTTCTTCTGTTGGAGACGCCAGTCGCGGTAGTCGGAATAGTTGCCTGGAAAATCCTTGACAACACCGTCGCCCTCAAACACAAACAGGTGGTCGACCGTGCGGTCGAGGAAGAAACGGTCGTGGCTCACGATGATTACGCAACCCTTGAATTTGCAGATATATTCCTCGAGGATGCCGAGCGTGGTGATATCGAGGTCGTTGGTCGGCTCGTCGAGGATGAGGAAGTTCGGCGTGCGCATTAGTACCGTGGCGAGGTAGAGGCGTCGCTTTTCGCCGCCGCTCAACTTATATATGTAGTTCTGTTGCGTTTCAGGGCTGAATAGAAACAGTTGCAGGAACTGCGAGGCAGTGTATCTCGTTTTTGCATCGAGCACAACTACCTCTGCAATCTTGCGCACCGCGTCGATCACCTTGTCTTGCTCGTTGAACTTGATGCCGTCCTGGCTGTAGTAGCCGAACTTCACAGTCTCGCCGATGTCGAAATGACCAGAGTCGGGCTTCTCTAGTCCGAGCAGCAACTTGATGAACGTAGACTTGCCAACGCCGTTATTACCCACGATGCCCACCTTCTCGTAGCGTGCGAAGGTATATTCGAAATCGCTGAGGATAGTCTTGTTGCCGTAGGCCTTCGATACATCGACAGCATCGAAAATCTTCGACCCGATGTAGGTCGACTTCACGTTGAGTTGCACCTCCGAGTCGTCGCGACGCACCTTCGAGCGGCGGCTCAACTCGTGGAACGCGTCGATGCGGTACTTCGCCTTCGAGCCGCGCGCCTGTGGCTGGCGACGCATCCAGTCGAGTTCGGTGCGCAGCAGGTTTTTCACCTTCGCCAATTCCGCGCTTTGCGCCGACAGGCGTTCTTCGCGCTTCTCCAGATAGTAGTCGTAGTTGCCGCTGTAGGAAAACACCTCGCGGCTGTCAATTTCTACAATCTTCGAGCAGATTTTGTCGAGGAAATAGCGGTCGTGGGTCACCATTAAAATCGACATGCGGCTGCGTTGCAGATAACTCTCCAGCCACTCAATCATATCGATGTCGAGGTGGTTGGTAGGCTCGTCGAGAATCAGCAACTCCGGCTCATTTATAATCACCTTTGCCAGCGCCACACGCTTTATTTGTCCGCCCGACAGTTGTCCTACGGGCTGGTTCATATCCGTAATCTTCAGTTGCGTTAGGATTTGGCGTATGCGGTCCTCGTAGTCCCAGGCGCTTGAGGCATCCATCAACTGCATTGCCTTCGCCAGCGCGTCTGCGTCGCCGCTCGCCACCGCCTGCTCGTAGGTGCGGATTGCCACCGTGGCATCGTCGTCGACCGTGAGACATGCGTCGATGACCGACAGGTTAGTGTCCAACTCAGGCAACTGCTTGAGGTATCCAACCCGCAAATCGTTGCGGAAAACCAAATCGCCCGAATCGTAGGGCTCTTCTCCAGCAATGATGCGGAGTAGGGTGGTTTTGCCCGACCCATTTTTTGCGATGAGTCCGATTTTGTCACCCTCATAGACGCCGAAAGTGACCCCGGAAAACAACACTCTGTCGCCGAACGATTTCGTTAAATTTTCTATCTGCAGAAATGATTTCATACCTCTTTTTATGTCGTTTTTGCGTAATAATATACAAAGGTACAAAATTATTCCCGCCCGCATTTTTCTAACTCGTTGAGATGATGGGTTTTTAAAGGCTGTATATGTC
>CAVEIP010000102.1:0-6800 GCA_963615935.1 [Ruminococcus] lactaris
CTACAGGTGTAGAAAAGGCTGCCGTTCTCGAGACAGTTGAGAAATTCATGGAAGTTGTGAAGGACTCTTTGGCAAATGGCGAAAACGTTTATCTCCGTGGTTTCGGTAGTTTCATAGTAAAGGTACGTTCTGAGAAGACTGCAAGAAACATTTCAAAAAATACGACAATCATCATTCCGGAGCACAAAATCCCGGCTTTCAAACCGGCAAAAGTGTTTATGGAAGAGGTTAAATAATAACTAATAGTTTAATCCTTTAATTTATACAACTATGCCAAGCGGAAAGAAAAGAAAAGGCCACAAGATGGCTACTCACAAGCGTAAAAAAAGACTGAGAAAGAATCGTCATAAGAAGAAATAATCTGAAATTTAGTTGAATTTCATGGATTTTTACCACAAGAACAAACCTGATTCTCCTTTTGAGGACTCTTCAGTTTGTTCTTGTGTCTTTTTAAGACTATTCTAAGTATTGACTTTAAAATCGAACAATGAGAAGTGAACTAGTAGTTGATGTTCAGCCACAAGAAATATCCATCGCCCTTTTGGAGGATGGACGCTTGATGTCGCTCCAAAAGGAAGCGCGCAACATCAAGTTTGCCGTTGGCGACATCTATTACGGTCGAATAAAGAAGTTGATGCCTGGACTCAACGCGGCCTTTGTTGATATTGGCTCGGAGAAGGAGGCATTTCTTCACTATCTCGACCTTGGTTCTCAGTTTTCAAGTTTTAATACTTTCATACAAAGCGCTATTGCCGAGCCGCAGAAGGCTCCGCAACTTTCTAAATTCAAACTGTTGCCCGACATCGACAAGCAGGGCAGCATTGCCAACACCCTGACGGTAGGGCAGCACATCATCTTCCAAGTGTCGAAAGAGCCAATCTCCACCAAGGGGCCGCGACTCACCACAGAGTTGTCGTTTACAGGCCGTTTCATGGTGCTGATACCTTTCTCCAACAAGGTTTCTATCTCGCAGAAAATCAAGTCGACCGAAGAAAAATTGCGCCTGCGTCAACTCATCGAGAGCATCAAGCCGAAGAATTTCGGTGTGATTGTGCGCACATCGGCTGAGAACAAAAGGGTGGCGGAACTCAACAACGAGATGAACACCCTACTGCGGTGCTGGGAAGAGACAATCGAAAAACTCCAGAAGTCGGAATCCCCGGCGCTCCTCCACGAAGAGGATAGTCGCGCCGTTGGCATCATCCGCGACGTGTTCAGTCCGTCGTTTGAAAACATATTTGTGAATGATGCAGAAATCTACTCTCAAATCTATAACTATGTGAGCCTCATCGCTCCAGAGAGGAAGGAAGCCGTCAAACTCTATGCCAAGGACGAGCCGATTTTTGATTTCTACAACATCACAAAGCAGATAAAGTCGTCGTTCGGCAAGGCCGTGTCGTTCAAGTCGGGTGCCTACATCATCATTGAGCACACCGAGGCGCTGCACGTAATCGACGTGAACTCGGGCAACCGTAACCGCAATGTCGAGAATCAGGAAGAGAATGCTCTCGACGTTAACCTCCGTGCTGCCGACGAGATTGCCCGCCAGTTGCGACTGCGCGACATGGGCGGCATCATCGTGATTGACTTTATCGACATGGCCACTGCTGAGCACAGGCAGAAACTCTACGACCACATGCGTGAGGTGATGAACAACGACCGAGCGCGCCACAACATCTTGCCGCTGAGCAAGTTCGGATTGATGCAAATCACTCGTCAGCGTGTGCGTGCCGCCCTCGACATCGAGACGCTTGAGAGTTGCCCGTCGTGCTATGGCAAAGGACTGGTGCAACCGTCAATCCTCTTCACCGACCGTTTGCACGAAAAGATTGACTACGTGGTCAACACACTCAACAAGCAGGATTTCATACTCTATGTGCATCCTTATGTTTATGCCTACATCAAGCAAGGCTTCTTTAAGTCGATTTACCGCAGTTGGAGAAGTGAATACGGCAAAAAATTTAAGGTCGTAGCCAATCAGGCGCTGGCTTTCCTTGAATACAAATTCATCGACAGCGACCGCAAGGAGATTGACGTGACCGACAACAAGGACTCAGGAAAGAGTTCCGACGAAAAGAAAGCAAGCAAGAGTAAGCGCGC
The DNA here is from genome assembly GCA_963615935.1 of [Ruminococcus] lactaris. Lineage (GTDB taxonomy): Bacteria > Bacteroidota > Bacteroidia > Bacteroidales > Muribaculaceae > Limisoma. Next base: position 2,101 of record CAVEIP010000102.1, read on the forward strand.
TTCAAAAGAAGGTTAAGAAAAACTCTTGAAAAAGAACCGAAGGGTCGCCGTTGTGCGACCCTTTTTTGTTGGTGTGGTGGCGAGGTGTTTCGTGGAATTTTTTTAAATTTGTGGGTTGTAACAGTTAAAATACAAACTCATTGGCAAACGATTCTGGCAAACAGTACCGCAACGTTGTGAAATACGTTAGTTGTTTTGGTGGTGTGCAGGGGCTCAACATTCTGGCGGCTCTTGTGCGCAACAAGATTGCTGCCGTGCTGCTTGGTCCGGCAGGCCTCGGCTTGATGTCGCTCTATAACACTGCAGTTAAGTTTGTAACTGACGCTCTCAATCTCGGACTCCCTGTGAGCGCCGTGCGCTATCTTGCTGAATGCTCTAACCAGCAGGAGACGCAATCGATGGTGCGGACGGTGCGCTTCTGGAGCCTGCTCACTGCCGTGGTGAGCATGGTGGTTTGCGCCGTGTTGTCGCCAGTTTTTAGTTACTTCTATTTCGGCGACATTGCCCGTTGGCTTGAATTCATGTGGCTGGCACCCGTGTGTGCGGTCACGTTGCTTGCATCGGGCGAGTTGGCATTGCTCAAGGGCATGCGGCGGCTGAAGGAGGTGGCGGTGCAGTCGGTTGCCAATGCGCTGCTTTGCATAGTAGTCACCTTGCCGTTCTTCTGGCTGTGGGGCATCGGTGGCATCCTGCCTGCCGTGGTGTCGGCGGCGGTGGTCGCTCTGGCAACAGTAGGTTGGTACTCTCTCCGCTTGTTCCCTTATCGCTTGCCGTCGGTTATGGCTTCGGCTATCAAGGACGGAGCAGGAATGGTGAAACTCGGGCTGGCGTTTGTCTTGGCTGGCATTCTTGGCGCCGGTGTGGAACTCGCCGTGCGTGCCTTTATCTCCAACTATGGCTCGGTCGCCGATGTTGGTCTCTACAATTCTGGCTATATGATAACCATAACCTATGCATCGCTCGTGTTTGCCTCAATGGAAGCGGACTATTTCCCGCGGCTGTCGGCGGTGAACCACAACGTGGTGGAGAGCAACAATGTGGTCAACCGGCAGATAGAGGTGTCGGTGGTGCTGTTGGCTCCCATGCTTGTTGCCTTTATGGTGGCGTTGCCAATAATCATTCCGCTGCTCTATTCGGGCAAGTTCCTTCCCGCCATCGGTATGGTGCGGTTTGGCGTGATAGCCATGCTGCTGAGGGCGGTGACTTTGCCGTTGGAATATATGTCGCTTGCTAAAGGCCGCTCGTGGATTTATCTGCTCACGGAGGCTGTCTACGATGCGGTTGTGGTGGGCGCAATCCTTGTTGGTTACGTTGCTTGGGGGCTCTCGGGTGCAGGCCTCGGAATACTCACTGCGGCGGTTGTCAATCTGTTGTTTGTGTGGGCGGTGTGCCGCCATTATTATGGACTTCGGCTTGAGCGGAGTGCCCTAGCGCTGTTTGCTGTGCAGACGGTGCCGCTCGTTGCGGCTTATTTCGTTTCGGCATATGCCAGCGGTATCTGGTTTTGGCTCGCCACTGTTGCTTGTATCGCATTTTCTGCGGCAGTGTCGTGGTGGCATTTAGAGAAGAACGCGGGCATAACCGCATCGCTGAAGGCTAAATTCAGGAGAAAGAGTGATGAAGATATCGATACTGACAGCGGTCTATAACACTGCAGCCTATCTGTCGCAGTGCATCGAGTCGGTGTTGGCGCAGACCCATTCCGACTGGCAGATGGTGTGTGTCGACGACGGTTCCACTGATAATTCCCTTGATGTGTTGCACCGCTATGCCGACCAGGATAGCCGCATCCTAGTGCTACACAAAGAGGAAAACCAAGGCCAGGCGAAAGCCCGCAATGAGGCATATAGCCACACCGATGGCGACATTGTGATGATGCTCGACAGCGACGACTGGCTCGCTCCTGACGCTTTGGAGAAGATTGCTGCCGCGTTTGCCGCCGATGCGGAGGTCGACAGTGTGTTGCTCCGCGTGATGCTTTATCATTCCGATGCTGATGTGCGCATGTATGAGAACGAGGTGAGCCACACCATCAGTGGCCACGAGGCGTTTCATCTGAGTTTGGGGTGGCGCATCCACGGCGTTTATGCCTCCCGACGCGCCATCTATGAGCGTTGTCTCTACGACGATTCGCTCCGCTCGTTCAGCGACGACAATACCACCCGTTTTCACTATCTCGACAGTCGGAAAGTGGCGTTTTCCGATGCGGCTTACTACTATCGCCAACGCCACGACTCCGTGACTCATAAGGCTGATTTGTCGCGGTTTATTCTGCTCAAATCGTTACTAAATCTGAAGGCCGATATTGATGCTGACCCTCGCGTTACTGCCGCCGACATAAGCGAACTTAACCTATTCATTTGGCACAACATTCAGGGCGCTTATATGCATTATTATGTATGTCGTTGCCGCTTCCCGAGAGCCGAACGGCGAGAGGCTTGGGAAACTCTCCGACAATGCCACAAAAATGCTTCAATAGTGGGAGTGCCTCTAAAAGAGCATTTGCGCTTTGGATATTCACCAATCAAATGGTGCCCAGCGCTTTACAGGCTGCAGATGTGCGTGTTTACTCACATCCGCCGTTGGGTTGGACTCGACAAGCACCGCTACGATTAGCCCTTGGCGCGCAGTGCGTTGTGAAGGAGATTGGTGAACTGGTAGTTTTTCAGTCCCCATCGAGGCGACAGCAACAGATTGTCGGGCGACTGCGAGACAAAACGCTCGATGGTAATGCCTTTTCTAAGACGGCTTACTACCTTGACACATAGATTAATATATTCTTCAGCCGACCAGTTTGCCACTGCAACTTCACCCTCCGCCACTTGGCGCGCGAGGCGAGTGCCGCGGATAATTTGCAGTTGGTGTAACTTGATTGTGTCGATGGGCAGACGGGAGCAACAGTCGATGGTGTGGAGCATATCCGTTTCCGTTTCGCCAGGGAGACCAAGAATTAGGTGAAGGCCGCAGGGTATGCCAGCCGCATGCGTGCGTGCCACAGCGTCCTCGGTGTCGGCCCAAGTGTGTCCGCGGTTGATGGTGAGGAGGGTGTTGTCGTTGGCAGTTTCCGCCCCGTACTCCACCATCACGAATGTGCGCTGCGAAAGAGTCTTGAGATAGGCGAGCAAGTTGTCGGGCATGCAGTCAGGGCGAGTGCCGATAATCAGTCCGACCACATCTTTGCATTCCACGGCTTCTTCGTAGAGCGACACAAGATGATCCAATTCGCCGTAGGTGTTGGTATATGCCTGAAAATAAGCCAAAAACTTCATCTCTGGGTACTTCTTTCCGAAGAACTCGCGTCCCTTGTCAATCTGCTCCTTCACCGACAGCGACGGGCGGCAATAATCAGGGTTAAACGTTTGGTTGTTGCAGTATGTACACCCACCGATGCCTTTGCTGCCGTCGCGGTTAGGACAGGTGAAGCCAGCATTGATAGCAATTTTCTGCACCTTGAAGTCGGGAAACTGCTCGTGCAAGAAGTCGGCAAAGTCGCGGTACGGCTTGAGCATCACAGACGGGTGGATTTGTTGAGCAGATACATGTCGAGCATGGTCATTGCAGCCATTGCTTCCACTATGGGTACGGCTCTTGGCAGCACACACGGATCGTGGCGGCCTTTGGCTTTGAGTACGGTAGGGTTGCCGTCGGCGTCGACCGTCTCCACGTCGCGCAGCAGTGTTGCTACAGGTTTGAAAGCCACGCGGAAATAGATGTCCTCGCCGTTGGATATGCCACCTTGGATGCCACCGGAATTGTTGGTTGTGGTGTGGATTTTGCCGCCTTCCGAAGTGAAATTGTCGTTCATCTCGCTGCCGCGGTTGCCCACGCCGTCAAAGCCCATGCCGTATTCAAATCCCTTGGCGGCATTGATGCCCATCATGGCATAAGCCAGTCGTGCATGGAGTTTGTCGAATGCCGGTTCGCCGAGACCCACAGGTGCACCCTTCACCACACATGTCACAGTGCCACCGATTGTGTCGCCGTCGCGGCGCACCTCGTCGATGAGTGCGTACATGCGTACAGCCATCTCTGCGTCGGGGCACCGCACGGCGTTGCTCTCAATCAGCAACGGGTCGTATTTGCGGTAGTCCTTGTCGAGCGCCAACGTGCCCACCTGCGAGGTGTAGGCATAGATGCTGATGCCGAGTTGTTCAAGTGCCTGGCGGGCAAATGCTCCGCCCACCACACGGGCTATTGTTTCGCGTGCTGATGAGCGGCCGCCACCGCGGTGGTCGCGCAGTCCGTATTTCATAGTGTATGTGTAGTCGGCGTGCGACGGGCGAAACGTCTGACGGATGTTTCCGTAGTCGGCCGAATGCTGGTTTTCGTTCTCCACGATGAAGCCGATTGGCGTGCCCGTGGTCTTTCCCTCAAACAGTCCCGACAGCACCTTCACGCGGTCCGCCTCCTTGCGGGGAGTGACGATTGCAGACTGCCCTGGGCGGCGTCGGTCGAGTTCGCTCTGCACCTTGTCGAGGTCAATTTCAATGCCGGCAGGCATGCCGTCGATAACTCCGCCGATGGCTGCGCCGTGCGATTCGCCGAACGAAGTGAGTCGGAAGATTTCACCAAAGTTGTTCATTGTCGTCATGTTTGTCGGTTGATATTGTGAGGTCGGCAGTCGAGGCGCCAACATAGCCGATGAGGTCCTTCGGATTGATTTTGAGTTGCAGCCCGCGCACCCCAGCGCTCACGTAGAT
>CAVEIP010000103.1:0-800 GCA_963615935.1 [Ruminococcus] lactaris
GTACATGATACCGTCGGTATAAACTTTCACGTTATACTTTACGCGGAAGTTTGAAATCGCTGTTTGATTGTCGGCAGCGGCATAGGCAGTTGCCAATTCCGTTTCGGCAGCAGCCAATTTAGAGGCAGCATCGGTTCCTGTAGCGGCATCAAATGCATTAGGATATCTTGCCTGCAAGGCAGCCAATGATGCGAAATACTCTCCATTGTAGCCATAGAAGCAATTTGCGCCAGCCTTAGCGTCGCTACCAGTTACTGTGGTTTGGAACTTATAGACCAAGCCAGTTGTGTTGCCATAAAGAGCGGAAGCAGCAGTAAGGCTTAATGGGCTATTCTCCATGCAGAAGATGCTTCCTAATGCTGTTGTTTCATAAGGATTGACAGAGGCATAAAGGTCCTTCGCAACAGAGTAAGTCTCTTTGCCAGAGGCATCGACAGTTTTAGTAACAGTACGGAAATCAGTCAAGTGGTTGTAGTAGCCAGCGCCACCATCATTTGTTCCAGCAGCCAATTCTGGAGTTTTCAGCAAATTAATCCATGGAGCAACTGTTCCTTGTCCAGCCAACGTGTTGTTCCAATGTTGTTGCAAATTAACCTTGGTTGCACCGTTGAGCAACTTGTAGCCTACCAATGAGGCAGATGTTACGAAAGAGTATTTGCTTGTGATGTCGGTGATTGTAAGGCTGGTAGACGCTGTGCTTCTAATCTGTGCGGCAAGTCGGTCGAGGTTGATTACGTTGCAAGTTGCAGGATTAGCGTAAATGTTTTCAGCCTTGATAGTGATAGAAGAACCGCTTATGT
>CAVEIP010000103.1:810-6799 GCA_963615935.1 [Ruminococcus] lactaris
TTGGATTCGTTGAACATGATGAATTGGTTGTCGCTCGCGTAAGCAGATTTCATCAAATTCTCGGTTACGTTTTCAATTGTCATACCAGTAACATCAGTGCCTTCTGCAAGCGAAACGCTGCCTGGATTGGCAATTACATACACGTCAAAAGTGCCAGTAGTTGTTTTGATGGGCTCTGTCTTAGCGCCATTTGCTGTAGGTTTAAGATCAGATACTGAATATACGTGTTGCACCTGATGGCTTGTAGGGTCGCACAAGAAGATAGTTGCACTTGAAATTTTGTTCTGAACGGCAGTTCCAGCTTCGGTGCCATCTGCGCCAGGAGTGGTTCTTGTGGTTGCGCTACCTTCTGGACCAACCAATTGTAAAGTCATGTATGCCTCAGCGTTGTCTGAATTCCCATTCTGGCCATTAATTGGCTCTTCGCTACTACATGCACTTTGAAATAATAGGGCAGTAACACCCATTATCCCAAAAAAGATTTTTTTTCTCATAATGATTTTCTAATTTGTTAATAATAATTTATTTAGAGATTGTGCTAACTTGATTAAGGTTGGAAGCAGCGGCCTCAACTCCCATGTCTTTCGCCTTGCTCATCAAGGTTGTCGCTGTTTCAGCGTCGCCTTTAAGCATCGCGAGTATACCGCGAGCCAACGTGGCCTCTCCGGAATCGCCGGCTTTCGCCAGATACTTTTCGGCCATTACCAAATCTTTGCGTTGCATGGCTGAATTGGCGGCATTCAAATTGGCTACAGGGTCGTCGGGGAACATGCGCACGGCAGTGTTAAACACTTCGTTGTATGCCTCGCTTCCTGGTTCATAGGTTTGTGCCACGTTGTACATCTCTTGCAGACTGAGTTTTTGTGGCTGGCTTCCAATAAGCGCCTTTGCTTCTTCCAGATTGAAGGCGCGGACATTATAATTGATAAGGTAATCGGTGCGACGCAAAGAAGGATAGCAATCCCGGAGAAGTGTACGATAGGCATCGGGATAAGTGCTCTTAATCTTCCATTCTCTGCCGTCAGGATTGTCGGCGAATGATGGGGAGTCGATGATTTCGAGCAGTTGCTCCTTCTCGGGCAAATTGCTTTGGCTGATGTATGCTCTTAAGCCTTCCCAGTTTTCCGCCTCGTGGCTGGTGGTGATGGTGTAATCCACATTGCCAGATAAATTTCTGACGTAGCCTGCCACCGCCTCTGTTCGGCCTTTGGCAAGTCGTTCGTTGTCTTGAAATTTACCTTCAGGCGAGGCATAGCCTTTGAGTTGGATGCCGGTAATCGTGACATCCTTGTCCTCGCGCACCAGGGCGATGGAATTCATAATCTTTTGTAGTTCCTTCTGGTTGTTGAGGTAGTAATTGTCAATATCAGTTTTTGAGACGTGGAAAGTGACATACGCCTGCCCCGACTCGCTGCGAGCCTTTATCACCTCTTTTTCTGGCACGATATAGGCATAGACAGGAGAGAATACAAAATCTGCTTTATATTGTTCCAGTTCGTCCTTGTTGCTGGACAGCAAAGTCTTGCAACAACCGCAAAGGTCCTCGCCAAGGACAAGCACGGAGTTGTCCATCCATTTTTCGTAGGCAACAGATGTTTCATAATGCACTGTCTGTGTTTTCGATGCTTTATACGCTTGACTATTGGCATCTTTGTCGTCCGACTTTCGCTGATTGCGGATGTATGCATTTCTGCCCAAAATCTTCACTTGCGGAAGTTGAAGGCTGTTGCCGTCGTTTTCGATTACTGGTGTAAGGATGATTGACTGATTGGATTTGACATTCCAGTCGTTGGTAGGAATAATATCCATGGAAACGTACATCTTGTCGGATGTCTTGTCCATCCGTACGTTTGCTACCGACGCGTCGCCGCCCAATATTTCTTGTCCATATACAGAATGTGTGCTGGCCATCAATATGGTCGCTATAATAGGCATGTATTTCATATCTGCAACTTTTTAAAATAGGTAAACAATATTGATTGCGGCTTTGGTAGGCCCGAAGTAATGGTGCTCTTTACCTTCTTCCACTTTGCTTCCGCACGTAACGCATTGATACTGGTCGAAACGGGAATAGGCGTAACCCACACCGATTTCGGCTTCAAGGTTCCAGTGCTTGCCGAGCATCCACGAATAGCCGTAGGCCACGCCTGCTCCGACAAACCAACCATCGAAACGCGAATCTTTCAATTTGGAGAAATCGGTTCCCAAGAATTTGAAATCAGTATTCACATTGCCTATGTTATACTGCCCTCCATGGATGTGGAATCCGAAGAAATGTCCACCCATCTTCTCGCAAAGCCAATAGCGCACTTCTGGCTGGACAAGCCAATGCTTCCATTTCTTGTTGTCGGAGAATGTCCAGGGGTTGTAACCGCCTGCGACGTCAAGTGTCCATTTAGGGGCTAATGCAACTTCCAAACCGAGATTCGGTGTCGCTGTCGCTCCGTAAAGGAGGTTGGTTTTAATCGCAACTTTTTGCGCCTTGCCGGTGAACGCCAGTCCACCTCCAAGAACCAATAAAAGGAATAATAAAACTTTCTTCTTTATCATTGCTATCATTGTTTGTAGATACATGTTAAGCCGTTTACTTCTATCTCTCTTTGTGACGCTGGTTGTTTTATGTGGCGTCACTGTGTGCAGTTCCGAACGTCAAAATTATGTCAAGTGATGATATGGGAAACAAAAACGGAAGTGGCATTTCGTGAAACTATGGTTTCTTTTCGCCAATTTTCGCGTCGCTCGTAAAAACCATCGGTTTTGATGCTATGGTTGCCCCAAGAAAGGCATGCGAGGATTAGATATCTGTATGGCCGGGCAAAAATTCCATGAGTTCGCGCAGAATATGCTTAGGCAAGCGAAGAGCCACAAGTTTGCCCGTGTTTGTGAACAGCGTTAGTGTCAATTTTGACGTACTGATGCTGTGAATCATATCCAGATTGACGATATATTTTCGTCCGATGCGCCGGAATGACTCCATAGTCATGCTTGTGAGTAGTTGTTCGATGCGACTAAGTCCAAACGGAACCATAAAATTGGCTCCGGTGGAATAAGCGACATGTGTATAGTGGTCGTCCGCCATGAAATACATGGTGAGCGACAAGTTTATTAGATAAAGCTCGTCATGGTGCTTCATGTAGAGCGCAGAATTGGTCATAAAGTGTTATTTATTGATAATTAAAAAAAACGTTTACTTCATTTTTATAGGGGCGCAGTGGGTTTGCGTAGACCTACTGCGCTACTTAGGGCATTTTCTTCGTTGTAAATTTAGGACGTGTGTCGATGCGGAATGCAAAAACAAATGTGGCTTTTCGTGAAACTATGGTTTCTTTTCGTCAAACTTATGTCGCCTATGGGGAAACCTAAGGAAAGTTGAATAAGATAGAGTTTGTTTAGCAGTGTTGGTCGTAATGTTGAATCGTTCATAGATTGTGGTTTGTTTTAGTGGTTTGTATGATAGACACAAAAAAGCGTGGAATCGTCTGTTGCCTATTCCACACTCTGAGGCCCTTGCATTGCCTATCTAAGTCGAACAGACAACGTTAGAGCCCACGCCGATATGATAATAACCACCACAAACAAACCTGCGCAAAACATCAACCTGCGCCAAAAAAGGCGCAGCCCATGCTTACGGGTTCCCGATGGAGATATAATCACTCCCTGGACATCTACCGTTGACTATGTTCAAGACTTAGATTTCTGAGATTTGCAAGGTTTCAGAGTGTCTTAAACACAGCGTTGATAAACGCCTTAATTATGTCGTGCCTCTTTACCCACCCTGGCCTCCTTGCTATGGGGTCTCTACCCCACATAAGGCTCGGCGCGGGCTGAGGCTGGTTGCCGACCTCATGCGTTTGCACACAATCAGCCAGCATCCAATTGCAAATGTAAGATTATTTTTCGAATGGGAGGATAATATGGTTGCAAAAATGTGTGCTTCGGTGCGCAGTGGCGATGGAGGATGTGCGGTGTTAAAAGTTCTTAAAAATAGCGTTTCGGGTAAAATGGGGGCGGAAGTATTTGATTTTCGGGATAAAAACGAGTACCTTTGCAGTCCGATTATATCCAAAATTAGCGTTTTTTGTCTCACCGTAATCGCTTTTGGCCGAGCGGAGCGGGAGGCATAATTTGTGTAATTATTTAAAAATTAGAATTTTAAAAAGTGGATACTTTAAGTTACAAAACAGTCTCAGCCAATGCTGAAACAGCACAAAAAGAATGGGTTGTGATTGACGCAACAGACCAGGTTTTGGGTCGTCTTTGCGCGAAGGTTTCAAAAATCCTCCGTGGCAAGTACAAACCAAACTACACACCTCATGCAGATTGTGGTGACAATGTTATTATCATCAATGCCGACAAGGTCGTTTTGACAGGTAAGAAATGGACAGACCGCGTATATTTGTCGTACACTGGCTACCCAGGTGGACAGCGCGAGTGCACTCCAGAGGTAATGAAGCTCAAGGCAGAAAACAAGCACATCAAGCCAGGTATGAACCCATTGTTCATCAAGGTTATGAAGGGTATGCTTCCAAAGAATCGTCTTGGTCGTCGTTTGATTGAGAATATGCACGTATACAATGGTTCAGAGCACCCACACGCAGCTCAGAATCCAAAAGTAATTGACATCAACAAGCTTAAATAATATTGAGGTAGTATGGAACAGATAAATGCAGTAGGCCGTCGTAAGGCCGCTATCGCACGCGTATTCGTAAAGGAAGGTACAGGCGTGATTTCGATCAACAACCGTTCGTTGGAAGAGTATTTCCCTAATCCAATTCTTCAATATATCGTAAAGCAACCATTGGCTTTGCTTGATGTTGCAGAGAAGTATGATTTGAAGGTTAACCTGATTGGTGGCGGTTACAAGGGCCAGGCAGAGGCTCTCCGTCTTGCAATTGCTCGCGCATTGGTTAAGATCAACGCAGAGGACAAGAGCGCATTGCGTCAGGCAGGTTTCGTAACTCGCGACCCACGTGCCGTAGAGCGTAAGAAACCAGGTCAACCAAAGGCCCGCAAAAGATTCCAGTTCAGCAAACGTTAATATTTGCCTGCTGGTACAATATAAAGAGTTTAGCATCCAAATCCCCGCGACTTGCGCCGCATAGGGCGGAGCGCTACCCGGGGGTTGCTTAAGTAGAAAGTAAACAAAAAGAAAAAGAAAATGTCAACACCAAGTTTTGAACAATTATTAGAAGCAGGTTGCCATTTTGGCCACTTGAAACGTAAATGGAATCCTGCTATGGCTCCATACATCTTTATGGAGCGCAATGGTATCCACATCATTGACCTTTACAAGACAGCAGCAAAGCTCGACGAAGCAGCTGCTGCTCTCAAAAATATCGCTAAATCTGGAAAGAAAGTGCTTTTCGTTGCTACAAAGAAGCAGGCAAAGCAGGTTGTAGCCGACAAGGCTTCTTCAATCAACATGCCTTACGTAATCGAGCGTTGGCCAGGTGGTATGCTTACCAACTTCCCAACAATCCGCAAGGCTGTGAAGAAGATGACCAACATCGACAAGATGACAAAGGACGGCACATTCGACAACTTGTCGAAGCGTGAGCGCCTTCAAATCACTCGTCAACGCGCAAAATTGGAGAAGACTCTCGGCAGCATCGCTGACCTTAACCGTCTTCCTTCAGCATTGTTTGTTGTTGACGTGTTGAAAGAGCACATCGCAGTGGCAGAGGCTAACCGCCTTGGTATCCCTGTGTTTGCAATGGTCGACACTAACTCTAACCCTAACAACGTTGACTTCGTTATCCCAGCCAACGACGATGCTTCAAAATCTATCGAACTCGTGCTCGACACCGTATGCGCAGCAATGGCAGAAGGTCTCGAAGAGCGCAAGGCTGAGAAGGTTGACGCACCAGCAGAAGGCGAAGAGAAGGACGCAGCTCCAAAGCGTCGTCGCGTACGCAAGGCACAAGTAGAAAAGGTCGACGCTGAAGAGGCTCCTGCAAAAGAGGCTGAGGCAGCAGAATAATCTTTCCGA
>CAVEIP010000104.1:0-6644 GCA_963615935.1 [Ruminococcus] lactaris
GTTTGATTCACATCACAGACCTCTCTTGGGGCCGCGTAAACGATCCGAACGAGGTAGTGAAATTGGACGAAAAACTCAATGTTGTTATCCTCGACTTCGACGATGAGAAGAAGCGTATCGCTCTCGGCTTGAAGCAACTCCAACCACATCCATGGGATGCTTTGGATCCAGAGTTGAAGGTTGGCGACAAGGTGAAAGGCAAAGTTGTCGTTATGGCAGACTACGGTGCGTTTGTTGAAATCGCTCCAGGTGTAGAAGGTCTTATCCACGTTTCTGAAATGTCATGGTCACAGCACCTCCGCTCTGCTCAAGACTTCATGAAGGTTGGCGACGAGGTAGAGGCTGTAGTTCTTACACTCGACCGCAAAGAGCGCAAAATGTCGCTCGGCATCAAGCAACTCAAGGCTGACCCATGGGCAAACATCGAGGAGAAATATCCAGTTGCTTCTAAGCACACTGCAAAGGTGCGCAACTTCACCAACTTCGGCGTATTCGTTGAGTTGGAAGAAGGCGTTGACGGCTTGATCCACATCTCTGACCTGTCTTGGACAAAGAAAATCAAACACCCGAGCGAGTTTACTCAAATCGGTGCTGACATCGACGTTCAGGTACTCGAAATCGACAAGGAAAACCGCCGCTTGAGCCTCGGTCACAAGCAGTTGGAAGAAAATCCTTGGGATGTGTTTGAAACAATCTTCACTGTAGGCAGCATTCACGAAGGTACTATCGTAGAAATGCTCGAGAAGGGTGCGGTTATCGCATTGCCTTACGGTGTTGAAGGCTTCGCTACTCCTAAGCACCTCGTTAAGGAAGACGGAACTCAAGCACAGGTTGACGAGAAGTTGAACTTCAAGGTTATTGAGTTCAACAAGGAGTCAAAACGCATCATCCTTTCTCACAGCCGCATCTTCGAAGATGTAGCACGCGCTGAAAAGGCTGAGGCTAAGAAGTCTGCTAAGAAAGCAAAAGCAGAAGAGGCTCCAGCAATGAGCACACCAATCGAGAAGACTACTCTTGGTGACATCTCAGAACTCGCTGCTCTTAAGGAAAAACTCGCAAAAGAAGGCAAGTAATCCCTAAGCGACACAAATAAAAAGAAGCGGCTGCGCATTGCGTAGCCGCTTCTTTTTATGTCTTAGTGTTGCGGTGATTCAGTATTTGCCGCTGCGGATGCGGTAGAGGGTTTCTTTGGTTACGTTGATGTAGGAGGCGAGTTGGGTGATGGTGATGAGGTCGAGGAGGTTGGGATAGCGCTCAATCACCCATTGGTAGCGTTCTTTTGCTGAGAGGTGGAGCATAAGCGTTTGGTCCTCAAGAAACTCGGAGTATTTTATTAGTCCGAGGCAGATGTATTTGTACACTTCGCTTTGGCGAGCCTTGTCGAGGGCGTTAAGGTCGGGCATTGGGATGTAGCACACCTCCGCTGGTTCCATAAACTGCACGAAAATCTTGTAGTGCCCGCCGCGGATAATTTTTTCCGGGCGCAGCAGAAAGTTTGAGGCAAAGGTGAAGGCGAAATTGTGCTCATGTGCGTGTTCGATGTAGTAGGTGCGGGCTGAGCCTGAGATTATGTAAATCATGTTTCTCAAAATCTCATTCTGACCCTCGATGGTGTCGCCCTTCTTGAACTTTCCGAACTTCATGCTCGCAAGGAGTTTGCGCTCCTCTTCCGCATCGAGGCTCATGGTGCGGCGAATCTCGTCGAGAAACGCCAGTCGCTGATATGATGCGCCACTATTCACCATCGAGCATTTCCTCCACTTTGTTGCGCACGTCGGTCATAAGCCATCGGGGTGTAGATGTTGCCCCGCAGATGCCTATCGACGTCACACCTTTGAGCCATTCGGGATCAATGTCGCTAGGCGAGTAGATAATCTTTGTGGCTGGGTTTACGCTGCGGCATTCGTCGAAAAGAATCTTGCCGTTGCTACTCTTGCGACCGCTCACAAAGAGCACAAGGTCGTGCTCCTGGGCAAACTGGCGCATGCGCGGCATGCGGTTTGCCACCTGGCGGCAGATGGTGTCGTGACATTCGAAGCGCCCTGACGGCTTGCGGTCGGCAATGGCCTGTTCGATTTGTCGCAGACCGTCGCGCGACTTTGTGGTCTGCGAGTAGAGCACCACATCGCGATTGAAGTCAATCTTGTCGATGCCGTCAACGCCCTCCACTACGATTGCCTCGCCATCGGTTTGCCCAACGAGGCCGTTGACCTCGGCGTGGCCCACCTTACCGTAAATAACAATTTGCGGGCGGTTGTCCTCCTCAAACGAGCGGCGTATGCGCTTCTGTAGCATCAGTACCACCGGACATGTGGCATCGATAATTTCAATGTTGTTTTCCGTTGCTATGCGATAGGTTTCGGGCGGCTCTCCATGGGCGCGGAGCAACACCTTGACGCCGTGCAGATGGCGCAGTTCGTCGTGGGTGATGGTCACCAGCCCTTTGTTCTGCAAGCGTTCCACCTCGTTGGAGTTGTGCACAATGTCGCCCAAGCAGTAGAGGTGGCCACTGTTTTCGAGTTCCTCCTCCGCCTTGCGTATGGCAGTGACCACTCCAGGGCAAAAGCCCGAGTTCTTGTCTATTTCTATGTTTACCTTATTTGCCGGCATCGGAAATTTTGTTGTATAGGTCGAGCAGCCATTTGTCCTGCTCCTCGATGGTCATATTGCTGTTGTCGAGCACAATGGCATCATCAGCCTTGCGCAGCGGACTCTCGGCGCGGGTGGTGTCGATGCGGTCGCGCTCACACACGTTGTTGTAGACCTCTTCGTAACTCACCTCGTCGCCCTTCGCTTTCAGTTCCTCGTAGCGGCGACGTGCACGGGTCTCGGCAGAAGCGTCGACATAAACCTTCATCTCCGCATCCGGGAATACCACCGTGCCGATGTCGCGGCCGTCCATCACGATGCCCTTCGCCTTGCCCATGGCCTGCTGTTGAGCCACCAGCGCACGGCGCACACTGCCCACTGCAGCCACGATGCTCACTCTCGACGACACCTCCATCTGGCGGATTTCCTTCTCTACGATTTCGCCGTTGAGCAGAGTCTGTGTGCGGCCTTCGGCGTCCACACCAAAAGTAATCTTGATGCTTGGCAACGCAGCCTCAAGCGCTTCGGTGTTGAGCGTAGAGCCGCTGAACAGCCCGTTGCGTAGGCAGTAGAGCGTCACAGCGCGGTACATTGCGCCAGTGTCGATGTATGCGTATCCGATGTTTTTAGCCAATTTCTTGGCCATAGTGCTTTTGCCCGACGACGAGAAGCCGTCGATGGCTATAGTAATCAATTTGCGATTGTTCATTGCTTATCGTTTGTTTGTAAATTCATATAAGTTTGTCGAGAGGTTGACCATAAAGGTGAAGCCTCCAGTGTGGGGTTGTGCCATTGCCACGCCCACGCGGAATTTCGACGATTTCAGTCCGGCACCGAGCGAAAAGCCCGACACGAAGTTGCGCGCAAATGTTGACATGTCGGTGCGGGTGCGGTAGTTGTAGCCCAGAGCCACATAGAATTTGTCGCTTGGGGCATAGTCAAGACCGAAAATCAGATGGCGGAAAAAGTTGCTCATAAACTTGTCCTGCAGCACCAAGTCCGAGTTGCTGTCGTTTTTGTCCTTGCGCTTGTAGTAGGGCAAGTGCCATTTGGTGAGTCCGTAAGCAGTAATCGACAGGCGGAAAGGCCCGTTTTTCAGCGATTGCGAGTAGCCCAACTGTATGTCCCACGGCAGACGGTCGTAGTGTTCATCGAAGCGCTTCACCTGTCCGCCGAGGTTTTTCACTACCGCCGACAGCGACAAGTCTTTGTCGGGATTGTAGTAGTTGATACCCAAGTCGGTCGCTATGGCAAGTGCTGAATACTGCTCGTAGTTGGAATATAGGAACTTAAGGTTGATGCCGCCACGGAGATAGTCGTTGAAGTCGTGGGAGTACATGCCGCTGAAGGCAATGTCGCTGACGTTGAACGACCCCGTCTCTTGCCCCGTCTGGTCCATGCCGCGCATAGAGCCGTAGCCGAAATAGGTGATGCCCGCCGACCATGCCTCGTGTTCGCCCGCCTCTTTGGCAAAGCGTGCCGACATGAAGTTGCTGCTGCCGAGATAGCGCATGTAACTAACCCCAGCCTGCATGTCGACCTCCGGTCCCAGCAAGGCAGGGTTCTGCTCGTAGAGACTGATGTCGTCGTCGACAACGCTGATGTTCACGCCGCCGAGCGCATAGGCATGCGACGACGTCGGGACGTTGAGATAGTTGTAGGCAGTGCCGTCCTGGGCAATCGCCGAAGCCCACACGATGGAGAGCAAAAGAGTATATAAGAGTTTCCTTAAGTTCATAGTCCAAACGGCGGAAAGCATTTCCGCTTATAGAATAACGCAGAACGTGGCGATATAGTATATCACCATTGGGAAATATCGGTTATTTACGCACGCAGCGCACATAGTGACCGAAGTCGTAGTAGTGGGTGCTGGTTAGCGTAATGCCGTTCACGATATATGCGGCAAACAAGGCGTCGCTGCTGTATGATTTTGTTTTGTCCGGTGTCCAGTAGTACACGCACGAACCCTCCATGTTGTCGCCAGTACCATGGCTGAAGTAGCCGCCAGGAGTGATGTTGAGTCCAGTCATGTTGTTGCCGGCTTTCGACCAATATTCTTCAGTTTTGATTTTGCTTGACTGACCCGTTCTCAAGTAGTCCTTCATAGCCTGCCATTGAGCCACAGTCGACACTTCCCATCCTTCAGGAGCAAGTCCGGCATCGCTGACAACAGCGTATCCGTTGTACATTGCCCCGTAGTCAGGCCAGCAGTATTCGGTATCGTCGGTGTAGATGTGGTAGGCAGGGGTGGTCGCTTTAGCCCAGTTGTCGGCTTGGGTGGACGAGTAGAGCGTAATGGCAGTACCGTCGCGCATGGTCACAGCCTTGAGGTTGCTTGCCATCCAGTATTGCACGCCGATCTTTACCACCTTGTAGGTCTGCTTGTCGGTTTTGCTGCGGTTGTCTTGGATGAGGTAAGGAGTGAGCGTTGTAGTTACCTCTTCAGCGCCGTCGGGGAGTTCTGACAGATATTCGCCGTCGCTTGAGAGGAATACTGACGTAATAGCCTTTTCGCCAGGGGTGTAGGACGCGATTGAGTCGCCTTCTAGGTCCCAAGTGATGCTTGCGCCGTTGGAAGCGATGCCGCGAGTGAGGTCAGCCTTGCCGTCGGCACCCATCGGATAGACCACAGTGAGCACATCGTCAACCACATTTTCCTGACCGTCGACCCAACTGCGCACGTATTCCAAGCATGCTTCAGCCACTTGCTCGTTGCCCGCCATCACCTTCTGCACGTTGCCAGTAGAGAAGTCGGTCGGGATTTCGATGTTATAAACTTTCGGCGCTATGGTAGTAGTTTCGAAGTACACGCTGTCGATGTCGTCGAGAATATAGGATGCCGTTGTGCCGTCCTTTTGTACAACCACCATTTTTGTTTGTTCTTCCAATGCGAACATGGCTGTGGTGCATGCTGCAGCCAAGATAAGGGTAAATATAGTTTTTTTCATTATTTACAGATTTTATAAGTGTTGTTGCCTAACTTGAAAATGTAGATGCCTTTTTGCAGCGACGAGATGTCGATAGAGTTTGCGGTCTGAGCCGATGTGGTGTAGACCATAGCGCCTCCGATGCTGTAGATTGTGGCGGGCAGAGCCTGCGCGGTGTCGTAGCCGAGGAGCAGTAGAGTGTTCTGTGTCGTTGCTACTTTGACAGAGGTCAACTCGTTTGTGGCTACCTTGCCGTCACCCTTGTCGGTAAACTTGATGGATAGTATGTCCGCGATGGAAATTGCCGTCTCCTGCCAGTCGGCTTTCTGCTTCACCAGCATATTGCCGTCGCTGAAGTGCAGCGAGGCAATGCCAGCGATGTCGGTTGCCGATGCCGCATTGCCGTTGTTGAAAAGCACAGTCATCTTCGTGGGCTGGGCGATAGCCGTGGCCGTGATGCAACTTGCCATGATCAACGAAGCAAACAAGCGTTTTTTGATGTTCATATCAGTGATATTTTAGGATTGTTTTGTTACAAAAGTATAAATTTTCATTGCAAATTGCAACCAATCTAAGAAAAGACAAAAATTAACTGGATACTATACCGATTTAGATTCAGAATATCTTATTTTTGTTATCAGATTTAAGAAATTATGGAAGTTAAGATTACATCAGAAAATGACCCTCGGTCGTATGTGGGGTATGATTTGTTTAAATTCCCATTTAATTCAAAATATCCACCGAACAAAAAATTGTATGGTGAGAATTATGATGGATATGCAACGAAGGCAGAGGGTGTACTGTTGTACGATTTTGCAGTAATGGGATATGATGTACGATTTTCGTACCACGGGAAGGAATATTTTCTCTTGTATGACGGAGAGGGAGCTCTTACAGACTCCAGTTTCTCGAAGAAACTGAAAACATTTGATAACCCGATGGCTCTTGTTGAGAATCTTAAGATAGAGGGGAAGCTGTTGTTGTCAATTATTAAAGATATTGATGACATAGAACCTGTATAATTAGGAATTTCGTACGTTGAGAATGGTTGTTGTGGATACAGATGCGATATCGCTGTTTGTTTTTCTCAACAACCATTTATTTTTGTGCGCCTAGATTATTTATAAT
>CAVEIP010000105.1:0-2452 GCA_963615935.1 [Ruminococcus] lactaris
GCGCCATCTTTATGGCTTCTGGCCGAGTGCCAAAAACAAGTAAAACTTTTTTCATGTCGGATGCATTTTTATACATTACCCTTTACGCCAGACGGTTTTGTTGACGATGGTGACGTAGGACTGGATGATTTTGACTACTTTGGTTGAGACGTTCTGGTCCACATAGTCGGGGACGGGGATGCCGTGGTGGCCGTCGCGGCAGAGGGCTACGGCGGTGTCGACGGCTTGAAGCAATGATGTTTCGTCGATGCCGGCGATGATGAAGTCGCCTTTGTCGATGGCTTCGGGGCGCTCAGTGGAGGTGCGAATGCACACTGCTGGGAAGGGATGCCCCACGGAGGTGAAGAAGCTCGACTCCTCAGGAAGGGTACCGCTGTCGCTGACCACAGCGAAGGCGTTCATCTGAAGGCAGTTGTAGTCGTGAAAGCCAAGCGGCTCGTGCTGGATTACACGCTTGTCGAGAGCGAAACCGCTCGCCTCAAGGCGTTTGCGCGAGCGCGGGTGGCAACTGTAGAGTATCGGCATGTCGTAGCGCTCCGCCATCTTGTTGATGGCATTGAAAAGCGACAGGAAGTTCTTCTCCGTGTCGATATTCTCTTCGCGGTGGGCAGAGAGGAGGATGTATTTTCCTTTCTCCAAGCCGAGGCGCTGATGCACATCGGAAGCCTCAATCTCAGCCAAATTGCTGTGGAGCACTTCAGCCATCGGCGAACCAGTGACGTAGGTGCGCTCGCGAGGTAGACCACATTCGGCAAGATAGCGTCGCGCATGCTCAGAGTATGCCATGTTCACGTCTGAGATAATATCCACAATGCGGCGGTTGGTTTCCTCCGGAAGGCATTCGTCCTTGCAGCGGTTGCCCGCTTCCATGTGGAAGATGGGGATATGTAGGCGTTTGGCGCCAATCACACTGAGGCACGAATTGGTATCACCAAGCACCAGCACGGCGTCGGGCTTCGTGGCAACCATCACCTTGTAGCTCTTGTCGATGATGTTACCCATTGTGGCGCCAAGATCGTCGCCCACGGCCTCCATATAGATGTCGGGGTCGGCTAGCTTCAAGTCCTTGAAGAAAACGCCGTTGAGGTTGTAGTCGTAGTTCTGACCAGTGTGGGCAAGAAGTACGTCGAAATATTTGCGGCACATGTTGATCACCGCAGCCAGCCGGATAATCTCCGGACGCGTGCCAACGATAATCAGCAGTTTCAGTTTGCCGTTATTCTTGAATTGTTTGATTTCCATATTATTTTTCTACTTTATCGGAATATGTGTCTGGGCGGTTGGGGTCAAACACCTCGTTGCAGTACATCACTGTAACCAAATCCTCAGTGTCGCTGAGATTGATGATGTTGTGGGTGTAGCCTGGGAGCATAATCACCGACTGTATTTTGTCGCCGCTCACCTCATAGTTCAGCACCTCGTCGGTACCCTCTTTGCGCATTTGAATCAAGCCATGTCCGCTCACCACAATAAACTGCTCCCACTTGGTGTTATGCCAATGCTCGCCTTTGGTGATGCCCGGCTTAGAGATGTTGATGCTCACCTGCCCGCAATTAAGCGTATGCACCAATTCGGTGAACGAACCGCGCTGGTCTACGTTCATCTTCAAGTCAAACACAGCCTTCTCCTTAGGCAAATAAGAAAGGAAAGTGCTGTAGAGGCGCTTGGCGAACGAATCTGCTGGGATTTCGGGAATTGTAAGCGTCGTTGGCATTTCGGCAAACCGATGAAGCAGGTCGACAATCTCGCCAAGCGTCGCTTTGTGAGTTACAGGGCAATAGCAATATCTGCCATCTGCGGACGGAATCACTTCTAGGCCGTTGAATTCGCAATGGTGCTCCTCCCCTTTCAATGCTAGAATCATCTCATCCACAAGGTCGTCGATGTAGAGCAGTTCGAGTTCTACGCTCGGGTTGTTGACCGTGATTGGCAAGTCGTTGGCGATATTGTTACAGAACGTGGCTACAGCCGAGTTGTAGTTCGGCCGACACCATTTGCCGTAGAGGTTCGGGAAACGGTAAACCAGCACCTTTACACCAGTTTCCTTACCATAGTCGAGGAACAAGTCCTCGCCCGCCTTCTTAGAGCGGCCGTATTCGCTATTGCCGAAACGCCCAGTGAGCGATGCCTGCGCGCTACTCGAAAGCATCACCGGACATAGATTGCCGCACCGCGTCAACACATCGAGCAATGTGGAGGCAAAGCCGAAGTTGCCCTTCATAAACTCATCGTTGTCCTTCGGACGGTTTACTCCAGCAAGATTAAACACGAAATCCGCCTCTGCGCACCACTGTTCAAGTTGGTCGAGAGTGGAGTCGATGTCGTACTCAAAGACAGCATCAATCTTCAAGTCGCCATAGCAACGCGCCTTGCCATCCTTGATGTTATTGAGTTGAGCACAAAGGTTCTTTCCAACAAACCCCTTTGCACCTGTCACTAGAATCTTCATTAC
>CAVEIP010000105.1:2462-3489 GCA_963615935.1 [Ruminococcus] lactaris
GGCCTGAATGAAGCGAAGTCGCATCAGTTGCTCTTTCATGCCTTCCACATCCAATCGTCGGGTATTGTGGCTATGGTAGTCCTCAATCTTCGACACCTCTTCGTTTCCATCAGTGAAGAATTTGTCGTAATTCAAGTCGCGAGTGTCGCAAGGGATGCGATAGTAATTGCCCATATCGATGGCCTTTACCATCTCCTCGCGAGTTACAAGCGTTTCATAGAGTTTCTCGCCATGCCGCGTACCAATAACCTTCACTTCCGTTTCACCATATTTAGGGTCGACTTTAGCATAAATATCCTTCAAAGCTGTAGCAAGTGTTGCCAACGTTGCCGCGGGAGCCTTCTGTACAAACAGGTCGCCGTTTTTGCCGTGGGTAAATGCATAAATCACGAGGTCTACGGCATCGTCGAGCGTCATCATGAAGCGAGTCATCTCTGGATCAGTGATAGTAATAGGTTTACCTGCCATCATTTGGTCCACCCAAAGAGGTATTACAGAGCCGCGCGAAGCCATCACATTACCATAGCGAGTGCAGCAGATTGTTGTTTCTGCGCCGTCGCCAAGTTCGCGTCCCTTGGCAATTGCCACCTTCTCCATCATCGCCTTAGAAATACCCATGGCATTAATCGGATATGCAGCCTTGTCGGTAGACAAAACGACCACTTTCTTAACCGTGTGCTCGATGGCGCTAAGGAGTACATTGTTTGTACCCTCTACATTGGTGCGTGTGGCCTCCATAGGAAAAAACTCACAACTTGGCACCTGCTTCAAAGCTGCTGCCGAAAACACAAAGTCCACGCCACGCATAGCGATGTCTACACTCTGCTTGTCGCGTACATTGCCAATATAGTATTTCACCTTTGGAGACTGCAGACGGTGGCGCATGTCGTCCTGCTTCTTCTCGTCGCGCGAGAAAATGCGAATCTCCTTGATGTCGCTGTCCAAAAAGCGGCGAAGCACCGCATTGCCAAAACTTCCAGTACCGCCAGTTATCAGAAGTACTTTATCTTTAAAAATGCTCATATCT
>CAVEIP010000105.1:3577-6583 GCA_963615935.1 [Ruminococcus] lactaris
TCATATCTTAATTCGGTTTTGTTTTTCTCATTGTCTATATTTCCGTTATTGTTGATTGTCGAGCAGATCATACAATTTTCTCAACACCATATCTTTTCTGAAATTCCTGTTGCAATAATCCTTGCCATTCTCACCAAGAGTTGGCAAATTGCTACAGTGCCTTATTTCTTCATTAATCGTGGTCACAAGTGCATCAACATCACCCGCCGAAACTGCAAATCCACAATTAGCTTCTTTCACAATTGTTGCACCTTCTCCATTGAGAAAAGCCAACACAGGTTTGCCAGAAGCCATATATGCCTGCAACTTTGCAGGAACAGTGTTGTTGAAAATAAACTCATCTTTAAGCGACACGAGCAGTATGTCCGCCTGAGTAAAAAATTTTGGCATCACTTCAATCGGGAACCGACCAAACAACTTGACATTGTCGCTTAATCCGTTTTTCTCAACAGATTCCTCTACCCAGCTTCGTTTGCGACCATCACCAACCAAGAGCCACTTAACATCTGTATCTTTTAACTTTTTTGCCGCTTCCATGACGCATTCAAAATTTTGAGCCTCGCCAATGTTACCAGCATACATTATCCGAAATCCGTCAGGCATCGAGGGTAACTCTATGCCATGAGGTATGCCATGCATCGTAATCAGCTCATCGTCTGCCCAATTAGGGAAGTACACCAACTTGTCAGCAAAATCGCCTTTTCCACATATTGAGTCACGAAAACCTTTCGAGCTGATAAGTATATTTGTCGATTTCTTATATAGCCATCGCGTAAGTTTAGCAAATGCGCCAAGTATAAACTTGTTTTTCACTCCTCCCGCAGCCGTAAGACTTTCTGGCCATAAGTCGAGCACCCAGAAATACATCGGGATGCGCTGAGCCATAGAGGCAAATGCTGCTGGAATGCCGACTGTCACTGGCGACGTTTGGTGTACAAGAACACAATCAAACCGTTTACGTGCCACAAGCGCCAAAACTCGCAGTGAGGCTGTAATCAAATAGGTAAGATAGTTGAGTACCAACCTGAACCTATTGTTGCCACGAGTAATTACTGGCACACGGATGATATCGACTCCATTCACCATTCCCCGATGGCGTTTAAGAATGCCGTATCCAGGAAATGTCTTTCCTTCTGGATAATTGGGAACAGAAGTAACGACTGTTACGTCATGCCCTTTTGTCACAAGATCAAAAGCCACATCATTGACGCGGAACACCTCTGGATAGAAGTGGTTAGTAACAATCAGTATTTTCTTCATTCGTGGGGGCCTTATCTCAATATGGAGGTGAGGCGGCGGTGCCAGTTGGCGTAGGCCGAACGTGGCAGTTGGGGTGTGGCGATGGTGATTCGGTCTTGGTTGGCCGAAGCCAAATCTGTTCGTGCAGCAAGGTCTTTTTGCGAAATCGACGCCGCAACAAGAGGCTCTTGCCAACCTTCAAACTGCACTGGGTTGGCTATCGCTTCGGGAGCAAGGCGCTGCAACAGGAAAGCTGACCGCTCGACGGCTATCCACAATGCGCCAACAAGATATAGATGCATTCGGTTAGCGCCAGCAGCCTCTTGCTGAAGGAGTTGGTCGTGATTATCGTGCAAAAATTGCAATGTCTGTAGTCCCTGATTTTGCATGCTATGAATCAATTGCGTTTCGTTGTCATTCGTGCGTCCGACTTGATGCGCCATTCTATGCCATTGTCGCCCAAGATGCGAAGACGATAGATTGTCGCCGTGTCGCACTGGTTTACACCTTCAAATTCAAATTCTTTTCCAGCGAAGATTCCGCCTACCACTTGTATCTTGTCGCCTTCTTGCGGTGACAGTCCACCAATGGGTGCGACATCGTAATCCGCCGTAAACTGTCCGATGGCGCGCTGAAAGCTATCCATCTCGCTTTGCGGAATCACGGCATAGCGACTTTGCCCGTTGTCGAAATATTTATAACCCCAAGCAAGGTCACCGATTTTGGTGAAGATTGACAGGATTTCACTTTGCCTACAGCGGAAAAATGCCACATCAGGCAGCACTGGATGCGTTTCTTGCTTCACCTTCTTTCCCACCCTCTTTATGATTTCTTCACAAGGGTAGAAGATCTCTGCTATTTGCGCTTTACGGGCTTTTATCTCATCAATTTTCACACCACGACGCAACTTCATCGCATACCATTGATGCGGGTTATTGAGCAACAAGTGAGCTACATCGGCATCAAGCGATGACTCACAATATTCGTGAGGCATACAAAGCGCAAGTGCTGGCAATCCTTTTGGCACACCACCAAGACAACCAACAATCTCACTCGGTGCTCCACCAACCATCATGGCCAGATGAGCCCAGAGCGTTTTAATCGTGTCATCAACGTTGCCCACGATAGGAATATCGAGGCTTTTCAACACCTCTGCCACCCCGCTTTCCACCTTACGTTGCAGTTGTAAGCGAGTCACGTTTCCTTGATCGAGCGGAAACACGTAACTATATCCAGATTTCTGATTGCGGACGGCAAATTCACGGCTATTTTCCTCGAGTTGTGCAACATCCGCATTCTTGATTTTTGCGACTGACAAAATCGGCATTGCACCATTACTCAACGACACAAGTAGCATATCAGCGAAAAAGTTGGATGGCCGCATTGCGAGTCGCAACACCCGCTGCGCCTGCGTAATCTGTATTAGCGGCTCAATGTTGCGCCCGTCAATTTGCTTCCGCAGTTTTTTAAACACATCCGTTTTGGCGACAAGTCCTTCCTGCTCGGCATATTTCAGGAGTCCTGAGATATTATTGATGTACAGCAACAACGTTGAAACCTTCAATCCTTTGTTCAACAAGTTAACAACCCACTGAGAGAGTGCCCCAATGCAGAGTATGTCACTAATAGAAGTATCGGAAGGAAAGAAATCGCGAAAAGAATTAATGCTCGAACGATAGATTTTATGCGTCCTTTCTGAGTAGTCGGCAATCTTAGAACTGAAAAAATCCATCAACGACTGAAGCGTAATGCACTTATTATCTGCCG
>CAVEIP010000106.1:0-6572 GCA_963615935.1 [Ruminococcus] lactaris
GCGTAAACTTGTCAGTGGAATAGTGGTGATGGATACCATTGGCAAACCACACTTGCTTCAGATAAAGCAAAAAGCCCTGATAGTCTGCCGATGTCTTGTCGCCTTTGTAGTTCTTGTAGATTTCCTCAAGTGTTGTACGAATGGCGAGGTTATATTTGCCGTTCTGGTCGGTGAGAATATCACGGCCATAAAGAGCTGCTTCTGTCAGGTAGTAAACCAACTCTTTTTGCTTTGTTGTCAGTTGGTCGAAGTCGGTTACCTGGTAACGCAGAACTTCGATATCTGCGAATCTGTCCACTTTGTAGTTAAAGTCTGTGTTTCCCGCAAACGTTACCGCTGGAGTGCCAAGCGCCAACGCAGCCAATGTGGAAACGATTAGTTTATTTTTCATATTTATGCTTTTTGATTATTCTACATACAACACCAGTCCTTTGAGATATTCTCCTTCGGGATGATAGATATTTATTGGATGGTCGCAAGGTTGAGTCAATTGGTGCAAGATGCGCACCTTTCGCCCCGACATTGCTGCAGCGCTAAACACTGCCAAGCGAAACTGTTCTTTCGACACTGCCTGTGAGCAGGAGAAGGTGAATAGTATGCCTCCTGGACGAATCTTCTCGAATGCTTTTGCATTAAGTTTGCGATAGCCTATCAACGCATTTTTCAATGCACTTTTATGCTTGGCAAAAGCAGGCGGGTCAAGGATTATTAGGTCGTACTTATTGTCTATTCCGCCAAGGAACTTGAATGCGTCTTCAGCGAATGCTTGATGTCTGCTGTCTCCTGGAAAATTCAATTCCACATTGTCGTTGGTCAAGCGGATGGCCTTCTCGGAACTATCAACGGAATGAACAACCTTTGCGCCACCTCTCATTGCATAAAATGAGAAGCCGCCCGTATAGCAAAACATATTCAGCACTGTGCGTCCTTTAGCATAGTGTTCCAACAGGCTACGGTTATCACGCTGGTCTACGAAGAATCCTGTTTTCTGACCTTTCAGCCAGTCTACATAGAATTTCAACCCATTTTCCATTGCAACATTTCCGTCGAACTTGCCAATTATGTAATCATTCTGCGGGTCTAGTTGGGCTTTGTATGGCAATGTCGTTTCCGACTTATAGTATACGTTGTGTATCAATCCTCCCGCAATCTTGACAAGCGACTGCGCTATTACATTCCGAGCAAAGTGCATGCCAGGGGAATGTGCTTGCACAACTGCCGTCCTATCGTAGACGTCGACAACAAGTCCTGGGAGGAAATCGCCCTCGCCATGCACAAGGCGAAATGCGTTATTATCATCGCGAATAAGTCCAAGAGCCTGACGCAAATCGTATGCGCACTGAAGCCGCTCAAAAAAGAAATCTTCATTGATTTCGCGGTCGCTGAAGTCGAGCACTCGCACTGCGATGCTTCCAATCTGAAAATGTCCTACACCTATAAATGCACCCGAATTGCTGTAGATGGCAACGAGGTCACCTTCTTCAATAGTCTCATCCATGCGGTCAATTGCTCCGGAGAACACCCATGGGTGGAAGCGTTTCAACGACTCTTCCTTACCTCTTTTCAGTATTATCTTTTTGTAGTTTCCCATCTTGTCGTCTATTTAAAGAAGAATCTGTATATATCGTTACCATTGGCATAAAGCAGCAAAGCGAACAGTAGCCCTAGACCTATCATTGTTGAATATTCAAGTACTTTCTCACTCGCTTTCTTGCCTGTTATCATCTCAAACAGCACAAACACAACGTGTCCGCCATCGAGCGCTGGAATCGGCAGAATGTTCATAAATGCCAACGCAACGGAGATGAATGCTGTAATAAACCAGAAGTGATACCAACTCCATTCCGATGGAAACATATCGCCGATTGCGCCAAATCCGCCAAGGCTTTGCGCACCTTCTTTGGTGAAAATGTATTTCATCTGGCTCACGTACGACGTGAGTTTGTCCACACCGATTTCAATGCCGCGAGGGATTGACTGAAAAATGTTGTAGTTGATTGTCTGTGTCTTGAAAATCTCATCTATCGGTGTGAGTTGGATACCAATTTTGCCAGACTCTGACGTGTGTAGACTAGTTGACGTTTCTTTGCCGTTGCGCACATAGGTCACCTTTATGTCTTTGTCGGCGCTTTGTGCAAGTTGGTTGGCAAAAACGTCCCATGTCTCAGTACGTACAGAGTCGATAGCCACAATGCGGTCGCCAGCCTGCAAACCGGCATCAACTGCTGCCTGTCCGGCAACCACATCCTTCACCACAACAGGGAAACGGTAGGTCATAAACACGCGGTCATTATGCTCTCGCAGTTCGTTGCTCACTGTGAGCAAAGCATTCTTCGGCATATTGATTTCAACATTCTTTCCGTCGCGAGCCACTGTTACCTCATGTGCTTCAAGCACTTGCTGGGTTGCTACGCCAAAATCGGCAGCGTCAAGGGTTTTACCATCAGCGCTAATCAAAATGTCTCCGTCCTTAAAGCCGAAGTCCTTTGCCGACTGACAATCGAATTTCATGCCATATTCAGCATCTGTAAACTGGATATACTTGTCGCCCCAAGTGAATGCTATTCCTGCATAGATGATTATTGCCAAGATGAAGTTAAACAGCACACCTCCTATCATAACGAGTAGGCGTTGCCATGCGGGTTTGGCACGGAACTCCCACGGCTTTACGGGTTGTGCCATCTGTTCCTTGTCCATCGACTCGTCAATCATTCCAGCAATTTTGCAATAGCCGCCAAGTGGAAGCCAGCCGATGCCGTATTCAGTGTCGCGCCAAGAGGCTTTGTTCTCGTCTGTGTTCTTTTTCTTCGGCTTCCACTTAAACAAGGAAAACCAGGGGTTGAAGAACAAGTAGAATTTCTCAACCTTGATGCCAAACATCCGGGCGAAGATGTAATGTCCAAACTCATGGACGATGATAAGTATTCCGAACGCAGCCAAAAGTTGAGCCGCTTTTATCCAAAATGAAGATTCCATTCGTTACTGTGTGTAGATTTTATTTGATCAATGATTTTGCAATGTTTCTTATCTCTTCGTTCGTTGCCACGAGGTCGTTGTAGGTCGGACTTGCAATATACTTATTCCGTGCCACCGCCTCTCCTACCAACTCTGCCATCTGCAAGAAACCTATTTTGTCGTCGAGAAATGCTGCCACGGCAATCTCGTTTGCGGCATTAAGTGCGCACGGCACATTGCCGCCCTTGTGGATAGCATCAAAAGCCATGCCGAGCAACGGGAATTTTTCGAAATCGGGCGCCTCAAATGTGAGGTTGGCATAGTCTTGTATCCTCATCTTTTGGCACTGCGACGGCAGTCGCTCTGGGTAGTTGAGCGCATAGCGGATGGGCAAACGCATGTCGGGCAATCCCAATTGGGCTTTTACCGAGCCGTCAACGTAGGCAACCATTGAATGCACTATCGATTGCGGATGCACTGCTATCTCTATCCGTTCGGATGGTATTCCGAAGAGCCAACGGGCTTCAATCATCTCAAAGCCCTTGTTCATCATCGATGCCGAGTCGATAGTCACCTTTGCGCCCATCGACCAATTAGGATGGTTGAGGGCATCGGCACGCGTCACATTCTGCAACTCCTCTTTTTTGCGGGTGCGGAACGGGCCGCCCGAGGCGGTAAGTATCAGTTTATCCACGGCGTTTATATCCTCACCTTCAAGACACTGAAATAGCGCCGAATGTTCGGAGTCGACAGGTATCAGCCGTGAATTGTACTCCGCCACAAGACCCGTTATCAACTCGCCTGCCACCACGAGCGTCTCCTTGTTGGCGAGCGCAATCGTCTTGCCAGCCTTGATGGCGCTGATTGTCGGAGCCAGGCCGCTGTAGCCCACCATCGCCGTGACAACAATGTCGATGTCGGCGGCTGTCACTGCCTCCGCTATTGCCTGCGGGCCGCACATCGCCTCAATAGGCTCATCCTTCAGCGCCTCTGCGAGTTGGCTGTAGTACTGCGACTGCGCTATCACCACCCGCTGCGGCTTCCAACGTAGAGCCTGCTCTATGAGCAAGTCCACATTCCTGTTGGCCGTCAGCAACGTAGGATAAAGGCGGTCGGGATATTCAGAAATCACATCAAGGGTCTGCGTACCGATGGAACCAGTACTACCCAATATTGCTATATGTTTTTTATTCTCCACGAGATTCGTTTTTCGTCTATCTGCCCGCTGTACAGCCACATAGCCCCATCGCCACGCAGCCATACTCCTGACAATTTACAAAGATAGCAAAAACTTTCCGACCACAACCCAAAACCAATCCTTAACAAATACTAATCTCATCAGCAAAAAACAAACCAGGCCGACTCCCCAAGGAATCAGCCCAGTCCATTCCGCCCGCAAGCATTCTTTATTTTTGAGTGTTATCTTGAGCACGTACTAAAGAATTATACAGCGCCACATATTTCTCGACGCATTTATCTTTATCGAAATGCTGCACAACCCTATTCCGGCAAGCTTCTGCCGACAACGGATACTTTGCCAAACACTGAATTTGCTCGGCAACGCTTTGTATGTTATTCGTCCGCACCTTTCGTCCAGTTTCTTCAGTTACGAAATTTGCCTGACCAGTGTTGTCGTACACAATCGCAGAAGTTCCGCAAGCCATGGCTTCTATTATTGTCAATCCAAATGTTTCATATCGCGACAAACTGCAGTATACGTCAGCCATGGAATATAGCATTGCAAGCTCTTGTTGATTTTGAGTGCGGTCGATGAATACCATTTGGCAACCATCTTCGATTGCTTTCGGCTTTTCTTTTGTCTTCCCTACTATTATAATAGCATATTCGTCTGCAGGAAGCATTCGCGCCAGTTCAAAAAAATCATAATAGCCCTTTCTCTCCTCCCACACGGCTGCCACTCCAAGCACAATTTTTTTCTTCTTATCAATACCATAGCGGTTGTGAGCATTTGCAGGCTGCGGACTGAAGGTGTTAATGTCAATGCCATTATGAATCACCTCAATGCGCCTATTCCGCAAATGCGACTTTTGGATATTGTCGTCCAACCAGTCTGACACAGGGACAATGGTCAGCGACGGCAACTCTGCCATTAGTTTTTTCTTCAGCCGATAGTTCCGTCGGGAGCAATCTAGCGAATACCATTTCCGTAACGGGCAGTCGTGGCATTCCGTCTTCCATCGTTCGCATCCGTTAACATCGCACATGCAATGTCCCGTAGTTGCCCACTGGTCGTGCTGCGTCCAGACCACTGGAATTTTTTTTTCAGCCAAATATCCGAGTAGTAACCTATAGTTGATCCAATGGTCGTGGATGTTGTGCAGATGCACAATGTCGGGCTTCAGCTCGTCCAACTGACGCAGGAATTTCCGCGTGGCGCGGCGCGAAGCCAAGCCTTCATTGTCGAGGAAACGCCCCTCAACATAATGCTCATACACATCCATCTGTGTTCCCACCTTGATTAGTCGGCTCTTCGAAGGATTCATCATGCGCCCGTAGGCAATCACAGACTCCCATCCGTGAGCCATGGCGCACAATCCAATCTGCTCGGCAATCTTCCCCGTACTGCCCCAGTTAGCAGTCACATTAATTTGCAAAAGCGTCGGCATGTTTCTTTATATTGGGTCTGCCTTCGAGCAAGGGCCATCAACTATTGGAGAGTCATTGCCGTCAAGCAGATTTTCTATCAAAGCCATTAAATTCTTAGCAGCGTTCTGCGGCGACCACACATCGCGCATCGTGCGATATGCATTCATAGCAATCGCCTGACGTTTGTCGGGATTGTCGAAAAGCCATTCCACTTTCTCGCACAACGAATCAAGATTACCGGATTCAAACACACAGCCGTTTTCGCCATCCTTGACCAAATACGGGACACTACCCACAGCGTCCGAGGCCACAATAGCGCAGCCGTTGCTCATCGACTCGTTCACCACGGCGCCCCAGCCTTCGTAGCGGTCGGACGTGAACAGGAATATTTCATGCTGACGCATTGCTTTGAGAATTTCTTCGTTCGGCATGTTTCCCTTGAAGTTGACCACATCCTCAACCCCCAAGCGTTTAACCAAATCCTTTGTCGGCTGCAATTCTTCGCCTGAGCCATACATATCGAGCACAAACTGGTAACCTTTACGCTTCAACCGCTCAGCCATTTTGATGACTAATTCAGGGTGTTTCCACCTCAGAAACCTAGCACACCACATTAGTGTGTGCATAGTTTCTGAGGTGGAAACACCCTGAGGCGCTTCAACCTCGAAATCGCTGTCCACTCGAGTGAAATATCCCCACTTGTAGCACTTGTTTTCGAATGTGTGTAGCAGTTGCTGATCCTCTTTAACATAAGAGCTGCAACAAAGTTTATACAAGGGCTTCTTTCCATACCTGTAAAGATGATATGCCAAAAGCATCTTCATTATCGCAGGACTAAATATATTCAAAATGCCTCGCTTCAACCATCTCTCGCTCATATCAAAAGACAGTAATCCTTTTTTCATTCTCTCTTTCAAGAAAGGCAATGCTTGAATACCCGAGAAAACACAACAATCAGCAGTCAGAGCCAACTCCATTGCTTGAGAATAGGCCTCAGCCGTCTTCCATGC
>CAVEIP010000107.1:0-2051 GCA_963615935.1 [Ruminococcus] lactaris
GAAAAATTTCCGTAATGCATATCAAGATTAGAAACATAACATCATAAAAACAAAAACAATACAGTTATGAGTCGCAGTTTAAAAGTAAGGGATTTAACCCTACGTGACGGACAACAATCATTGTTTGCCACCAGAATGAAGCAGGAAAGCATCGACAAATTGCTTCCTCTGTACAAAGACGCAGGATTCTATGCTATGGAAGTATGGGGTGGAGCCGTTCCTGACTCAGTGATGCGTTATCTTGGCGAAGACCCATGGGTGCGCCTGAAAACAATCAGCGATACAATGGGCGGAGTTTCAAAACTCACAGCCTTGTCACGCGGACGCAACTTGTTTGGCTATGTGCCTTATCCAACCTCTGTGCTTGAGGGATTCTATAAAGAAGCCATCAAAAATGGCTTGAATATTATGCGTATCTTCGATGCGCTCAACGACCTCGACAATGTAAAAGAATCTATCAAACTCATCAACGAGATGGGCGGTATTGCCGATGGCGCAGTATGCTACACCGTTGACCCGAAGTCGGAAGCTCCTGTTGAAAAGAAAGGTTTCTTTGCAAAACTTTTCGGTTCGAAGAAAGCAGAAGAGCCAGAAAAAATCTTCACCGACGAGTATTTCGTTGAGAAGGCAAAAGGCATGGAGGCCTATGGCGCAAAGATTATCACATTGAAAGATATGGCTGGCCTTGTCAACCCTCTCCGAGCAGCGTCTTTGATTTCTAAAATCAAGGCTGCAGTCAGTGTACCAGTTGACTTCCACACACACTGTACTCCAGGCTATGGATTGGCATCAGTTGTTATGGCCATGCTCCACGGCGTTGACATCGTAGACACCAACATCTGGTATTTTGGAGGTGGCTCTGCTGCTCCAGCAATTGAGTTGGTATACTTGTTTGCAAAACGCCTTGACATCACATTGGAGGTTAACATGGAGGCTGTTGGCCGCATCCGCGAGCAACTCAAAGGCGTGCGCACTGCACTCGCTGACTTCGACCTCCACAAAGGCGATTTCCCAAAAGATTTCGACCCATTGAACGAAAAATTGCCTGCTAACATTGAAGGATTGTTCGACACCGCCGTAGCAGCAGCTAAGGCAAACGACGAAGAGGCATTGCTCAATGCTTGCCATGCAATTGAAGACTATTTCAACTTCCCAAAACCAAACTTGTTGGTTAAGGAAGCAGAAGTACCAGGCGGTATGTATTCAAACATGGTTGCCCAATTGAAGGCGCTCAACGCATCAGACGTGCTTGATGATGCTATGAGATTGATTCCAAAGGTACGTCGCGATGCTGGTTTGGTGCCATTGGTTACTCCTACGAGCCAGATTGTAGGTAGCCAGGCAGTAAGTCTTGCCATCGACCGCAAGAAAGGCAATGCCGACTACACAACCAAGTCAAACCAATTCATTTCTCTTATCAAGGGTGAATACGGAAAGACGCCAGTTGCCATCACAGAGGAATTCCGTGCGCAAATCACAGGCAGCCCAGTTGAAACACCATACGATGTAGCATCCTACAAAGCCCCAGAAAATCCAGTATTGGCAGACCTCGGAGGATGCAAACTCGCAGAAAACGAGCAAGAATACCTTCTTCTCCAACTTCTTCCATCGGTTGCCAATGGCTTCTTGAAGAAACGCCGCGAAGCAAGCTACAAAGCCGCTGCGCCAGTTGTTGAAGAAGCTCCAAAAGCTGCAGCCGTAGAAGAAGCTCCAATCACAGGTCCTGTAGAACGTGCACCTATGGGTGGTAAGGTGATTGAAGTGAAGGTTAAAGCTGGCGACAAGGTAAAGAAAGGCGATCTTCTCTTGGTTTACGAAGCAATGAAGATGGAAAACGAATTGGCAGCAGAAACAGACGCTGTAGTTAAGCGCGTGTTTGTCAACGTTGACGATGTAGTAGGCACTGATGCTCCACTCATCGAATTTGAAGGCTAAACAACATTCTGACTTTAAATAGGCACAGGACCGCAATCAAAAATTGCGGTCTTGTTTTTATCTATACATATCATTAACTTTGTACTGACAAAAATTGATTTTTGTCTGCTATGGTA
>CAVEIP010000107.1:2061-4583 GCA_963615935.1 [Ruminococcus] lactaris
GTATGACAACTCAAACTATGAAGCATTCGCTTTTTCTGATATTATTGTTGCTCTTCGTTCAGTCCACTTGCATCGCAAGCAATGACGGCATAACTGAAGATGTCACATTTTTAGACTGGTCAGACTGCTCTTTGTGGTATGAAGGCGACCAACGGCTACAATCGATTGACTCGACCAAGGCCGATGTGTTTTATTTGCTGCCTACTTGTGTATTCGCATGGAACGATGAAAAAGGCAACGTCCACTATAATGCTAATCCTTTTAGCACCACACAGAGAAAGTCCTGGAGCCTTTCGGCACAACTTGCCGACACTATATTTGCCTCTGATGCAAATCTATTTATCCCCTATTATAGGCAAGCCACATTCGAAGGACTAATTGGGACTGAAGCAAAAACTGCTGAGACAATTGCTGCAAAGGACGCGATAGATGCGTTCGACTATTATCTACAGCATTCCAACAATAACCGACCTTTTATCCTTGCCGGTTATAGTCAAGGCGGGAAGATGGTTACCGAAATTCTCAAACACATTGACGACAACACTTACAGCAATCTTATTGCGGCGTATGTGATTGGAAATGGAATAACAGCGCAAGACACCATTACCCAAGCGGGACACCGCACGTCGCACATCAAACTTGCTAAAGACGCCACAACTCGTGGTGTTACTGTCAATTTCAATAGTGTAACTACTCCAGATGCTATTTGTCCGCTATTGTGCGCTGACAATATCGGGTGTATCAACCCTGTGTCGTGGACCACATCAGCGCAACCGGCAACACTTCTCGACAAAGACGCACCAGAGAAAGCCGACGACAGTCGATTCCCATACGGCACAGCCGTTGTTGCACTCGACAAATCGAAGGCTGTCGCCGTTAGAGTCGACCAAACGAATCATGTACTAATCGTTGACAATATCGACCCCAATCGCTATTTTTTACCATCTCTTCAGAGTTTTTTCTCCTTGGGTAATCTTCATTTGCAAGAGTTGTTTTTCTATAGCGACTATCTAAGAGACAATGTCAAGCTTCGCAGTAAAAATTAATTTGACTTATAATCGCAACAAAATATTGAAATGGACTTTTTAAGAAAACTTTCCCGCTTCTTCAGTAAAAATATGGCAATCATCGTAATCGCTATGGCTGTGTTTGCCCTATTCGCGCCGAATATTGCCGGAATCATCAAAACAAGTTATATCAACATTCTTTTAGGCATTGTCATGTTTGGCATGGGCTTAACCCTAAAACCACATGATTTCCACATCGTGTTCAGCAACCCGAAGGATGTGATAATCGGCACCATTGCCCAATTCGCCATCATGCCGTTATTGGCATTCTTACTTGTCAAAGCATTCAATTTGTCGCCAGAGTTAGCCATTGGTGTAATTCTTGTTGGGACATGCCCCGGCGGTACATCGTCCAACGTCATGACTTATCTCTCCAAGGGAGACGTGGCACTGTCGGTCGGCATTACTTCCGTATCAACAATATTGGCTCCAGTAATGACTCCATTGCTAACTTATCTATATGCAGGGCAAACGGTTGATGTAGATTTGGTTGCAATGTTCTTATCAATCATTCAAGTCGTGATTTTCCCTATTGTTCTCGGTTTCGTAATCAACCACTTCTTCTCAAAATTCACGGAAAAAGCAATTGATTTATTGCCTTTGATTTCTACGCTAGCAATTGTAGCAATTGTGGGAGCAGTGGTCAGTGCAACAGCCGACAGACTTATGAGCAGCGGTTTGCTCATATTAGTCATTGTGATTTTGCACAACGTGTTAGGCTATCTACTTGGCTACGGGGCAGGACTTCTTATGAAGATGAATACAACAAAATGCCGTGCCGTGTCGATTGAAGTCGGAATGCAAAATTCAGGACTTGCCACATCGCTGGCGACGGTGCATTTTGCGCAGTATCCATTAGCCACTATTCCAGGTGCTGTGTTCAGCGTTTGGCACAACGTGTCAGGCGCCATTCTTGCGAACATTTTCCTACACCAATCTGAACGCAAGAAAGACTATATAAATTAAAATAAAGTTTTCATCATGATGAAATTTATATACTTTTCCGCCATTCTGCTAACAGTCTCCGCAACGACCTCCTGCACAGCTAAAAGTTCGCAGAAGCAGAACGACACGGACATTTCCATTAACGGGCATAAGTTTGTCGATCTTGAGTTGCCAAGCGGCACACTTTGGGCAGAGACAAATGTCGGTGCAAAAAAGGCAACCGATAGAGGCGACTTTTATGCTTGGGGGGAAACTACTCCCAAGGCCGACTATTCATGGGACACCTACCTTTGGGGTCATGACTTTGACAATGTGACTAAATACAATACCAAAGACAAGTTAACGACACTCTCTGATAAAGATGACGTAGCGTCGTCACAATGGGGTGCTCCCTGCAGAATCCCGACATACAAGGAATTCGAAGAATTGGCAGACACGGCAAATTGCTCATGGACTTGGACAGAAACTGTTGTTGCCAAAGGCGACACCGTGAAAGGTTATAGCGTCAAG
>CAVEIP010000107.1:4728-5368 GCA_963615935.1 [Ruminococcus] lactaris
CGTCAAGAGCAAACGAAATGGCAATCAGATTTTCCTTCCCGCTGCCGGTGCTCACAATGGCAAGGAGTACTACTCGTATGGAGAAAACGGCGTGTATTGGACAAGTTCCCTCGACAATGAAAATCCAGGCAACGCCAATACTTTGTACTTCTACTTTGCGAATTTCAGTTTCTATAGGAATGACCGGTCGATTGGCAGTTCTATTAGACCCGTTGTGACTCGCAAACAATAACCCCACTAAAACAAATCAATATGAAGAGACTAATTATAATTCCAATCTGCATCCTCGCAGCTATATTCTCAGGATGCCATTCATCATCAAAACAGGCAAACGATTCAACTGCAACGGATTCTGCTATTGCCGATTCCACATACACCAATTCAGCCAATACCCGTTTCGAAGTAGACAGCATCACATTCAACAAACAGGCAAGTTCGACAATCAAGTGTCGTATCTTCATTGACTATCCATGCTGCGACGATAGCCTTGCTCAATCCGTCAAAACTACTATTGCGGAACTCTTGGCGGCTTGCTATCTTCCACAAGTCAATGGCGATGACGATTGCAAAAAAGCATATCCGATTTATAAAGGCAGTTGTTTAACTGGCCAACTAATGGCTAACTTCTACGGCAATGGCA
>CAVEIP010000107.1:5456-6373 GCA_963615935.1 [Ruminococcus] lactaris
CAAGTATATGAAAAGTGCACAAGATGAGCAACGCGAATTTATGGACGACCAAACAAGTGAACTTCCTTCCTACTACAACGAAATCAACATTCGTAAAGGAGAAGAAACCAGAAAATATCTAACATACGATTTCACTGAAGAGTGCTACTTGGGAGGAGCCCATGGCTCATACTATTACTACAGTGTGAACTTTGACAAGCGAACGGCCAAACCAATCAAGAAAGCCATCAATCCAGCGAAGGTTAAGAGTATGCAATCAATTCTGCGCAAAGGAGTAATGCAGTATCTAAAAGAATGCAATCAAGATGTCACAGATGCCAATCTCAACTCTTTCCTCACGCTTTCCGATGGTAAAACCATTCCATTGCCCGAACATTCCCCGTGGATTACCAACGACAGCATTGACTTTGTTTACCAACAATACGAAATCGCGCCATACGCGGTAGGTCTCATTTCTTTCAAACTACCTGTAAAAGACGTTGAGCCTTATCTAACGAAAGAAATGAAAGCAATACTTAATGACTAATTTTACAAATCCTAATACAACTATTATGAAACAGAAGAACAGCATTCTAAAAGGTGTTTTAATGTTGGCATTTTTGCTGACTTTAAACTGCGCCTACGGATTAAATTTCACACTCTTGACCGACATCCACGTAACACCTGGAAACGAGAATGAGAAACAACTGAAAATTGCCATCGATGAGATAAACAAAAACAATTCAGATTTTGTGATTCTTTCGGGCGATTTGTCGAACGAAGGAAGCGACGAGCAACTAATCAACGTCAAAAAGATTCTCAACAAGTTTAACAAGCCCATTTATGTCATTCCAGGCAATCACGAGAATAACTGGTCGCAAAGTGCCACCAAGACATTCAACGATATTTGGGGTGATGACAAATTTGTGTTTGAAACA
>CAVEIP010000108.1:0-6327 GCA_963615935.1 [Ruminococcus] lactaris
CCAAAGAAAAAGTGTTAAAAATATGTTTTAAAACATATTTTTGCGACATCTTTTCTTGGTTCGGCAATTTTGTCAGCCGTATATGGCTGTTAACTATGCAGATAGCAACGCACCTCGCCGATAGGCAGTTTGCCCTTCATCATCAGCGGCTTGTGCGAGGCATCGGTCGAAATCCAGGTGTGCATGTCGTCGGACGATTTTGTCTGGCCGTCGGTGGTAAACGTAAACGATATGTGATAAGCCTGATGCTTTGAGTTGTCGCGCAGTTCAATGGTTTCGGTGCCAACTAGTTTTATGCGCAGCGTTTCTTTCTTCTTGCCCGAAAAAATGGTCGTAGCATAGTTCTTGTTGGGCGTCATTGCCTTGAAGTCGAGCGACCGCAGGAAGTAGAAGATGCTGAGCATGTCGTATGCCTGCCCCTTAGCCTGCAACTTTATCACCTGGTTGGCCTTCTCTGGGCGGATGCGGGTGCATTCGGCAAGGCAAGTGTTGTCGGCGTAGGAATATTTCACGATGTCGGTTCCCGTGTGGTCGCCCTCGTGCGATGCCTTGCGGTAGAGCATCGGGCGGAATCCCACGGCCTGCGGTTGGAGCGTGCAACTCAGAGTGTCGCGCACGGTGAAAATCTTGTCGGCCCACGAAACCGTTCGCGCTGCAAGCACAGCATTGTAGTAGTTGCCCGAATGCTTCATCGAGAGCGTTGCCGAGCCCGCATGCTTCCAAATCAAGCCCCAATGGTAGATAATATCGTAGTAGAGAGTCTCGTTAGCCAGGGTGTAGGCTTTGGCTGTTGCGGTCACAAAAAGAAGTGCCGCAACAAGGAATATCTTAAAAGTCGCTATATGTTTCATCGTCGAATCAGTATATTATATAAGACAAATAAAAGCGGAATAAGTTTAATGCCGCGCCACATTTCGCAGTTTCAGCGGAATGTCGTAAATTTAGGGCATAATTATAAAACAAACTATCCTATGATACGAAAACTCTTGTTGTCAGCCGCTTCAGTGATGGCTATTGCACCCTTTGCGCACGCAAAGACTACTGTCGACAAAATGGAGCCCCCGATGTGGTGGGCAGGCATGGAAAGCCAGCAGTTGCAGATTATGGTAACCGGTAACGGCATCCGCGATGCTTTGCCTGAAATCGACTATCCAGGTGTACAAATCGACTCGGTGGCACGCCTCGACAGTCCGAACTACCAATTCATCTATCTGTCGCTGAACGACGCCAAGCCTGGAAAGATGGACATCACTTTCCGTCTTGGCAAGAGCAAGATAAAGAAGCAGTATGAACTGCTGCAGCGTGAGGCCGACGGTGCTTCGCATGGCGGATTCGACTCATCGGATGTGCTCTATCTGCTTATGCCCGACCGCTTTGCTGATGGCGGCGACGTGGAGAAGCAGAAAGATATGCGCTTCGACTACACCATCGACCGCACCAACCCGTCGGCGCGCCATGGAGGCACCATCAAGGGCATTGCCGACCACCTCGACTACATCAAGCAACTCGGCGTTACGGCGGTGTGGCTCACTCCTGTGCTCGAAAACGATATGCCAGGCGGATGCTATCACGGCTATGCCACGACCGACTATTACCGCGTTGATCCGCGTTTTGGCACCAACGAGGACTACCGCAAATTTATCGCTGAGTGCCACAAGAATGGCATCAAGGTGGTGATGGACATGATTTTCAACCACTGCGGACTATATCATCCCTGGCTCTACGATTTGCCAAGTCACGACTGGCTCAATGCGCAACCGTCGGCTGCCGATGTGAAGAAGATTCAGCATGCGGTGGAAACAGGTGTCAACGACCCTGCTGTCGACTCTCTTTTGCTTACCAACTACCGACTCAACACGGTGCACGACCCGTATGTGAGCAACTACGACTATAGTCATACC
This sequence comes from [Ruminococcus] lactaris, assembly GCA_963615935.1. Lineage (GTDB taxonomy): Bacteria > Bacteroidota > Bacteroidia > Bacteroidales > Muribaculaceae > Limisoma. The sequence continues at coordinate 1,902 of CAVEIP010000108.1, forward strand.
GTTGAGGGATGGTTTGTGCCGGCAATGCCCGACCTGAACCAACGCAACACACACTTGATGACCTACCTCATCCAGAACTCCATCTGGTGGGTTGAGTATGCTGGCATCAACGGCATCCGCATGGACACCTACCCGTATGCCGACATGGCTGCAATGGCTCGGTGGAACAAGGCGGTGGCGCAGGAATATCCGAACTTCAACATTGTTGGCGAAAGTTGGTTGGAGAACGAGGCAAGTATTGCCTACATGCAGAAGGGCAACAAACTCAACCCCGTGGACACAGAACTGCCTACGGTGATGGACTTCCCGTTGTGCTTGATGGCCAACAAGGCGTTCTTTGAAACCACAAAACCTTGGGGCGACGGACTTAACCGCCTGTCGAACCACTTGGCGCTCGACATGCTCTATGCCGACCCAAACAAGTTGCTCACGTTCTACGACAATCACGACACCGACCGTTTCCTCACCGCTGAACCTTCTTCCCTCGACCAGTGGAAGCAGGCGCAGACATTCCTCCTGACCACACGCGGCATACCGCAAATCTACTATGGTACAGAAATATTGATGAATGGCACAAAGGCTATCACTGACGGCTATGTGCGCCTTGACATGCCGGGCGGTTTCGCTGGCGACAAAACAAACGTGTTTGCAGCCGATGGCCGCACTGCGCAACAGGCAGAGGCGTTCAACTTCATGAGTCGTCTGCTCCATTGGCGCCAAGGCAACAAGGCTGTGTCGGAAGGCTCGATACGCCAGTTTATGCCGGCAAACTTGCTGTATGTCTACGAGCGCCGTGCTGGCGACCGTCGCTTCATCGTGCTGATGAACGGCACCGACGACGTGCTTAAGGATGTGGACATGAGCCGCTACGCTGAAATCATGCACCCTGGCGACAAGTTCCGCGACGTGCTTACGGGCGAGGCTGTTACCATCAGCGACAAGATGACGTTCCCGTCGCGCGCCACGCTAGTGCTTGAGCAATAGAAAATCCGGCCGAATGGTCACTAACCTCCATATAGAAGAATGATGAAAATCCTGAAATTGTCAACGAGAGTAAAGGCGGCGATAGGCTATGTGGCACTATTGGCGATGTTTGTGGCGGCTGCATGGTTTGTGCTTGGTGTGCTCTATGACCTTACGCGTACCGACGGCGTTGAGCAGTCGATTAACAAGCGGCAACGAGCCACCAACGACATCGTTACGCGGCTGTATCAGGCCGAAGGCATCGGACAGTCGGTGAGTGCAGGGCAGGCGGAGATGTTGCCCGCCTACACGCGGGCAATGCTCAATGCATCGGTGGCTATCGACACTCTTCGCTCTCTTGTCAGTGACAAGTCTCAACTGGCGCGGCTCGACACGATGAAGATGCTGATGCGCAAGAAAATCACAAATATGGAGGATCTCCTGCGGGCGATGGAGGCTGACAATTCGGATGAACTCTATCGAAAATACATTGATGAACTCATTGCCCGTCAAAACGATTTGCTCGATGCGGCAAGTGTGCACCATTCGCAGACGCAGACCACCACGGAGTATGCCGTGAAAAAGAAGCGCAAAAATTTCTTCGGCCGTCTGCGCGATGCGTTTGCCAAGGAGGAAAAGGATCCTGACATGGTTACTGCCACAACTACCGAAAACAGCACCGATACGGTGTCGAATCTTGTGAACCCTGCCGACACGGTTGCGCGGATGCTCGCCAGTATGCGTGCGAAGGTCGACGGCTCGCGACTTGCGCAGATTGAGGCTCTGCACAGCCAGACGGCTGCCTTGCGTGCCAGCGGCCATGAACTGAGTCGCAAGGTGAGCGAACTGCTGACGGTGATTGTCGACGAGAGCGACAAGACGGCTGCCGAAAAGCACCGGCAGTCGGAGCAGGTGCGCCGTCGTGCCGCCCGTGAGATTGCGGGCATTGCGCTATCGGCGGTTATCCTCGCTCTGCTATTCCTAATAATCATCTGGCGCGACATTACCCGTAGCAACCATTACCGACAGGAACTGGAGAAGGCGAAGAAGCGTGCAGAGGACTTGCTCGATGCCCGCGAACGACTGATGCTTACAATCACCCACGACATCAAGGCTCCTGTGGGCTCAATTATCGGCTATGTGGACATGGCTGAACAACTTGCTAAAGACAAGCGCCAGCGCGAATATCTGCTCAACATGCAGAGTAGTGCCCATCATCTGCTCGACCTCGTGAACTCGCTGCTCGACTATCATCGCCTTGACGCCGACAAGATGGACATTAGCGATGAGCCGTTCCATCCCAGCAAACTCTTCGATGCCGTAGCGGCAAGTTATAGGCCGATGGCATCGGCAAAGGGGCTGAAGTTGAACTATTCGTGCGACGGGGCATTGTCGGGAATGTTTGACGGCGACCCGTTCCGTCTGCGCCAAATCACGGAAAACCTCATGTCGAATGCTTTGAAGTTTACCCAAAAGGGTAGCGTAACGCTTACGGTGGGGTATGCCGACGGGAAGTTGTCGATTGCTGTTGCCGATACAGGCTGCGGCATCTCCGACGACGACTGCAAGCGCATCTTCCAGGAATTTACGCGCCTGAAGAGTGCTCAGGGACAGGAGGGCTTCGGACTTGGATTGGCCATAACCCAAAAACTCGTAGTGCTGCTTGGCGGTGACATTAAGATTGACAGCAAGGAGGGGCGTGGCACGACCTTCACGGTGACATTGCCCTTGTTGCCATCGGACGCTGCCGATGAGTCGGAGGCTGAAGTCAAGGCCGACGACAGTTTGCACTTCTCGCGCCCGCTGCGCCTGTTGATGATCGACGATGACCGGCTACAGATGCAACTCACTGAAGCGATGCTGCGAAGCCTCGGCGCGGAGGTTGTGGCATGCGAGCAGCCGCAAACACTGTTTATAAAGATTGCTGAAGGCGGCTACGACGCTGTGCTCACCGACATCCAGATGCCGGCGATGAACGGGTTCGACCTCCTTCGCAACATCCGTTCACTCGGTTGCGATGCGGCACCTACGATACCAGTGATTGCAGTAACCGCCCGCAGCGATATGGACAGCGCATCGCTCGCTGGTGAAGGCTTCTCGGGATGCTTGCACAAGCCGTTCCGCCGCAGCGAGATTGTGGCGGTGATAGAAGCCGCTATTGTCTGCAAAGAGGCGGAGACTGAGGACGTGTTCGACTTCAGTCCGCTTACGGCCTTCAGTGTGGACGATGATGCAGCCGCACAGGAAATCATGCGCACCTTCGTTGCCGAGACTCAGGCCAATGTGGAGAAAATGACAAAGGCGGTTGAGGCATCGGATCTCGCCACGATTGCTGCCGTGGCTCACAAGATGCTGCCTCTGTTCACGATGATTGGTGCCGACCGCGCCGTTGGACCGCTCTCCGCGCTCAACGACAAGCGCGGCTCTGCACTTGCCGATGCCAGCGACCTCGAAATGGCACACGTGGTAATCGATGTGGCAAAGAAAGTAATAAAAGCCACCGCTTATGGAAAATAACCAAATAGAGATATACCATTCGGCCGACGGCAACATTGAGTTGAACGTAAAATTGGAGAACGATACCGTTTGGCTCACCCAAAGCCAGATGGCAGAGTTATTTGGCCGTGACCGATCTGTCATAATAAGGCATATCAATAACTGCTTTAAAGAAGGTGAGTTGGACAGTTCATTGGTATGTGCAAAATTTGCACATACCAAGAAATATGGCCGCCGAGAAGGATTTGAACAAGTCGTAGAAACTGCCTATTATAACCTAGATGTTATAATCTCGGTTGGCTATCGGGTGAAATCTATTCAAGGCACAAGGTTCCGCCAGTGGGCAAACTCCATCTTGAAGCAATACCTCATCAAAGGCTATGCCATCAATCAGAAACGACTTGACCATTATGATAACCTTAAGAGCGTGGTCAACCTTATGTCGCACGCCATCACCTTGCAGCAAAATGTTACTGCCGGCGAATACGAAGGCCTGTTCAGGGTCATAGGTGACTACGTGTATGCCCTCGATACGCTCGACCGCTACGACTATCAGTCGCTTGGCATCAGTCAGACCACCAAGGAAGAGCCGTTTCGCGCTACCTATGAGAATGCTATGGATGCCATTAATGCCCTGAGAAAGAAATTTGGTGGCGAGGATCTATACCCATCGGTGGAGGAAAAGGCTGCAATGTTGCTTTATCTCGTGGTGAAAAACCACTCGTTCAGCGACGGCAACAAGCGCATTGCCGCAATGCTTTTCTTGTGGTTTATGGAGAATAACGGCATCCTCTACGGCGAGGACGGACACAAACGCATTGCCGACAATACACTCGTTGCATTGACTTTGATGATTGCCGAAAGCCGCACGGAAGAGAAGGATGTAATGGTAAAAGTTGTGGTGAATCTGATTAACAAAGAGAACAAATAAGTCCCAATAAAAGCGGGCGAAAAAAAACAGCAACTA
>CAVEIP010000109.1:0-6293 GCA_963615935.1 [Ruminococcus] lactaris
GATATACAGTCAGCATACTTCTCTTTGTCGATGGCCGCCAAATATCGGGCTGTACTGACAATAAATTGTCCGTTCCTGTCAACCTTGATTATATTTTCAATCAAATCTGGCATGTCTTCGTCACAAGTTTCTATATTATTGGCTATATATTCATATGTAGCCAAACCATCCTCATCCTTTTTTAATTTTTTTAAAGCATCTTCGTTCATCGGATTTTTCTTTAAAATTCAAACAACGACAGTGCAAATCGAGAACAGAGCACGGGAATTATTCCTGAACTTTGCCGAAATGCCACCTATCCTATGCAAAGATAGGATGTTTTTCCCAAAACTCCGTCCCTTTTGGCTTGAATTTTTATAATTAGTATTGTGCTGTATGCTGCGGATGCGCCTCTTTCCCGATTCTTTGAAATCAGTGGCGTTGGCTATGCTTGCCTCGAGTTCCTTGCGGCCGACGCTTCCCTTTGTCACGGCAAGCAACCGCTTCACTTCCTGTGCGTTCAGTCCGCTGAGGTGTCCGCTGGTGATGAGGATTTGAGCAAGGTCTGCGACTCGTTTCACCGTGGATTGGTCAAACTTGCGTTGTGCTGCCATTGCTTTGCGCAGACTGGCAATGTTGCCGCCGATGGCTTGCATCGCATCGTTGCGGATGGTCTTGTCGTCTTGGTGCTTTGCCGCCAACTTTGCCATTGCCGCCGTGATGCGCTCCTGCAGACTGAGGTTTTGGTCGTTCCAAATTTCCTTGGTTTCATTGGGCGTTGCCTTCTTCCGCTCTGGCTTCGTTGATGAATCATCACCTTCCCTTTGAGAACGGTCGATATCGGCTTCTTCCCGGCGGGAGAAGTCAACACCATTGGCTCGGTTGATGCGTGCCGCATCCTCATCAACAACTCGGTCGGCGTAGGCGAAGATGCTCTCGCCTTCCCTGCGCTGAAGAGGCTCTCGCTTGGAGTAGCGAACATTTTCGCTTGAGGTGTTGGAATTGTCGGATTTGTTGCCTACCTTTGCTTCCGAGACGGATTGATGCTCATATACTTGACGATTGGGGTCAGGCGAAGATTGAGCAAAATTCCGTCTTATTTGTTCTACCGCATCTGCACCCTCTGGATATATGATATCTTCATTCTTTATGGCTTTTTCTATGTCTCGTCCAAAGGAAGTGACAATATCCGTAGACACATCCGTTATCTCTACATCGTTCCCTTTTGCTTTGACATCAAGACCGAAACATATGCTTTTGCCGTTTATACGAGCATAAGTGTATACACGATATCGGTCTTGCCCATTTCCATATTTGGCGATAGCCAAAGGTTTGTTGAAGGATTCCAATGCATTCACCCAATCAGTTGGAGACAAATGATGGTCGACATTTTTAGTATGCTTGTCTTTGTTAACAGTTGATGTGCTTGCATACACATTACCTTTGATTCCATAGTTTTGAAGAAGTTCGCCTGCGACAGCAACCTTGAAGTGCTGATTTTCACCTTCTTTAATGATGTTCCCTCTTTCCAAGAAATCAACAAACCTCTCCAATTCTGTGCCATTCTTAGAATCATATTGTTCTATTCTGGTCTGCAATTGCTTCCTCACCTTGCTTGCACGTTCTGCGTAAGGGATGGCATTGTCAAGTAGCGGTCCCACGACGCCTTGTGTGAGTTGTGCCGGGATGCCGTTGCCGATGATGGTGTGTGCGAGGTCATCGGTCGCAGGCATCTTGTAGTCATCGCTCAGTCCGCTGATGCGAGCCAATACTCGTGGCGTTGCTTTCAGCACTCTGCCGTCAGGCATAACGATGATGTCACCGCCTTTGGTGCGTAGCGTTGGAAGCAACTCGTCTGCGAATGCGTGTGACACTGAGGTGCGTGAGTTGCCTTGACCGAACACATACAATGGTTTGTCGATGTTGCGGTAGTCGATGCCTTCCGCTTTCAATCGCTCGTCCATCCACGATGCCACTCCGCTTTTCTTCTCAGGTAGAGTGTCAATCAAGTCGGACACAGCATCAATCCAACCGTGTTTCTGCAACTCTTTCGGCAATGCTTGTGGTTTAGGCGGTAACTTGCCGTCACGTTTGGCTCTTACGATGAGTCGTTCACGTTTGGTGTAGCCACCGAAGTCTGCGGCATTGTATACATCTGCATCCCAGTCGTAGCCTTGTCGAGTGAGTTCATCAGTGATAATCTTCAGTGCATCGCTATTGCGATAGCCTTTCACGTTTTCAATTGTCACCACCTTCGGGCTTGTCTTGGCAATGAAGTCGGCAGTTGACTTGGCTGTCTCAATATCGAGTGGCACTTCTCCGTTGTCGTGCTTTGCGATTGAGAAGTTCTTGCAGACAGGAGATGCGTGGAAGTATTGCACCTCACCACCTTTGACTGCATCAACGAGTTTGCGAGGGTCTACGCTACGGACATCGGCCGTAACGATATGGTTGCCGTGGTTGTCGGCATATACACCAGCAATCTTCTCGCTGTATTCCACAGCCACCTTCGGGTCAATAATGCCCTTAAGTCCTTCTTCAAGCAAACCACCGCCGCTGAAGTATGTGCCTGATGTTGCCAACGACTTGCCTGTCTCGCCACGTTTAGCCATTCCCGTTTCGCCCTTGGTTGGGTTCTTGGAGTCGATGAGGTCGGCGAGGCTCATGTCGGCGAGTTCTTCCGCTGAACGCATTCGGTGGATGCCGAACATCTCGGCTACCTTGTTCCAGAACTGACGGATGGCATCACGGACATTCTGAAGCACCGCCATTGCCTTTGCCTTGTCGAAGACGCTTTGGTTGCTTTGGGTGATGCGCTCGGCTTCCTTGCGGAGTCGCTCTGCACCACGGCGGCCGCTGAAGGTGGAGAACACTTCATCGGCAATCTCGTCATCGGTGGTGAGTTCGGGATAACGCTCCTTCACCTCGTTCCAAAGTTCGGATCCTTTGAGTTGACCGACCAAGTGTTTCCATTGCTTGGGGTCGGTGGTGCGAACCATGTCGCTGAAGAGATGGGTGTATTCGTGGATTGCTGTCTCGCTTGTGGCGATGCGTGGGTCGAGGTAAATCTTGCCGTCAACGGTGAAGCCGTATGCCTCGCCATCCTTTGTGCGGAGGAAACGCATATGGTCGGTTATCTCCGCATCCGTCTCGTTGAAGATGACGTAGTTCTTGGCTCCGTCCGCACGGCCACCACTCCGATAGTTGGCAGGGTATTTGATACCTGTAAAGCCAATGGCTGATAGGAATTCAGAAGCGGAGCGGTCGCTTCCCCGGGGCTTTCCTGCTTCAAACCACGGTGTACGGAATCTACCCAAAGTTCTTAATTTTCTATACAATCCCGCACCCGTATTTCTTCCGTTAAAGGATATTACCGTTCCGTCTCGTTCTAAGCGAACAAGTCCGTCCTCGTCATTTCGTTTCCAACCTTGATTTTCAAGCCCTTCCGCAACACGGTTTATAATGTCTGACGATATTCTGCCAGTCCAATCAAGATAGTTGCTTCCGTTGTCGTCAGGAATTTCAACGGTGTAAAGATGCCTGTTGCGCAATTCTGCTCTAACGATATAGTTCGGGTTCAACAATGATGCGTCTTTAATGAAATTTCGTCTCCACTCTATTTCATATTTATCTCCTTTTCCTTCTTCTTGACGTAAGTAATCTAGCCAGTCATTAAATTCTCTAACAATATTTTCTTTGCTGTATGGCCTACTATCCATTGTCACTTCAAGAATATCTGCTATTCTATCATCACTTAGGCCATGCGTGTCTCCTTTGTAGAGATATGTTGTGAATGAGTGCCTTTCATTTTGCTTCGCATATGCCAAGCCGATGCCTTTCACCTCGGTTACATATGTTCCCCAGCCATAGGCTTGCGCTCCTTCGCCCTCTCCCATGTGGCTGTGGTCGAATTCACTAAAGTAAGCACCGCTTCCGTGATAGACCTTGTTGAATCTCGGGTTCATTCCATTCACTACATCGAGGACTTGCTGCGCTTGCGCATCAACCACCACGTTCAGTCCTGCGGCGCGTGCTTGGTCAACCAAGGCATCACGGAGTGTGCGCTCTCGCTCGGTCAAAGGTGCGGATGACTCTCGCTTGGATTGGTCAATGGTGCTCTGCTTTGCTTCTGCATTGACGGATTTGATGTGAGGTGTTTCCAAGGATTCTACCTCGGAGTCGGGATAGAAATATTTGCCGCCCACGTCTTTGGTGTGCAGTTTCATATCAGCATCTATAACACGAACATCGCCATTCTCACCCTTGACAATATTGCCTTTTTGCAAGTCGGATGCTATTATGATGCCGTTGCTGAATGCCGTATTCTCATTGTTGATTGGGTGGAAACCCAAATTAGCCATATAATCAACGCGCTCTTTTTCTGAGAGCGGTGTGCTCTTTGAGAAGTCGACAATCGGTTGTTGGAGGATTGTAACAAACTTACCATTGTGTTCTCCGTAGCCTATAATTTTGTATTCGCTGCTTGGGAACACGGCATTGAACAATGCCACAGTGTCGATGTCGGGATGGAAACGTTTCTCAAATGGTTTCCCATGTGAGAATTTTATTACAGAATCGCCGTCCTTAGACACATAAACATCCGAGTCCTTGCCGCTGCCGATTGGCTTTTTGTCGTTGGTAAAGTCGGAGATATCGGTGTACCAGTTACCTGTGGCTATTGCCCATTGCTTGAGGAGGTGTTTTTTTGTTTCCTCAATTTTCTGCGTTGTTCTCGCTTCTTCCGCTCTTCTTCCTCGACCAAACGATTCATCCGTTCTGACTGCGCTCTCAGAAATTCTGCTGAATAGCGCATCGATGCGGTTCGTTCTCTCGCCTTCTGACAACGAAAGTAGTACTCTCGATGGAAGTCGTTTAGAAAGCGGTCTATAGTATTTATTTCGGGGAGTTGCATTGTCAACAAATTCATTAACCTGTTGCAAAGTTACATCATCGAAATTGCCATTCAAAACATTCTCGTACAAATCTTTCCGTTCTTCCATGAAATCACGGATGCCCTTCTCGAAGATGGCACGGGCATCGGCTCTTGAAATGTTTCGGTATGAACGGATTGCGTTGATGATGTTATCCGCAGTCTCGGAATAAGGCATTATATTTTCCTCGGTATAGAAGTCGCTGACTCGCTCACCAAGATTGTGAGACTCTCGCTTGGATTGGTCAATGTCAACTTGGCTATACTGTCCTTCTTCGATGTTTATCCACGCCACATCCTTCACGGGTACAGTCTTTTCATAGACCTTGCTACGGCGACCTCCAGCATAGTCCTGCGCTTGCATACGGGACGGGGTTACAAAGACTCCGTTGGCTATAGGCTTACTGCTGTAGATGGTCATCTTACCCGACTGCAATGCTTCATCAAGAAGGCTATCGTCTACATCGGGATAAGAACTCATCTGCTCATCGCCATACTTTTCTTTGTTGGACAATGCTTCATTGTAGGCTTCCTTGAATGTGCGGATATCATCCACACTGCGGATGCCTGTGTGGTAGTCATCGAGCATTGGGTTTGTTTCTTGGATAATGTCGAATTGTCTATGCTTGAGGTCTTCAACCGATTCTCGTTTGGAGAAATCCTGCTGTTTTGACTCCGAAAGTTTGGAATTGTCAAAGTCTTCGATTATCTTTGCTTTCGACAAGGCATCCGAAAGGATTGACTTGTAGAGGGCAATACCTCCGTGAGGCTTAGACGCTGCGGTTTGAAGGGTATTGCCCTCTTTGTTTAACTTATCCGCAACAAACACCTCGTGGACATACAGCCTATTCTTGTTGTTGTCCTGCATAGCACGGCAGAACACGTAACTCCGTTTCCCATCATAGTTGATAGGATAAGCGAAATAATGATTCTGAACATTGTCTCGCGTCCTTACGAAATCTGGCATTGAGCCAAGATATACAGCATTGTTGAAGCCTTCATTGAGCGAAGTGACTGCATCAAGTTTTGCCTGATTGTAGCCATGTGCGAGAGAATCTCCAATAGACCGCTCGTCAATATCGACAATACCGACCTCAGTATTATAAGAATGCGGCTCGCCAACGTTCTCCTTCCACCAGTCAATAGCCGACTGTCTTGCTGATTTGCCTTCGGTATTCTTGATAAGTCCTTTCTCAACATCTAGGGCTGATGCTTGCAACAATTGTTCGCCTCTTCTACCCTTCTCGTCTTCCGTCATTGTGCGGACATCTAATATGCCTTCTTCCCTCTTTGAGAAATCTGCATTTCCTTTAGTTTGGTGGTCGGCTTTTTCTTTGGCGGACTTGAAGGAGTTGACGATGGCATCGAAGGCGGCAAGTGAGTT
>CAVEIP010000110.1:0-6262 GCA_963615935.1 [Ruminococcus] lactaris
ACTTGAAGAAACTTTATCCTAATGCGACCTTTAAGGAAGCGTTCAGCATCTACGGACACGAAACTCGTAACGATCTGTCAACGGCAAACAAGTGGATGAAATCGCTTGGCTATTAATGTTCATGATGCGAACAGTCCATGTGTCTCCAAACGCAGCGAGGGAGCCGCTGAGTGCGGCTCCCTCGCTATTATTGATGTTTTTATTACATTACTTGCGTTTGCCTTTCTGCTGCTCGCGGAGCATGGCTTCTTGGCGTTTCTGAGCCTCTTCGAGGCGCGCCATAAACTTGCTCTTCTTGCGCGGCTTCTTTGCGTTCTCTGCCATCTTTGCGCGCACCTTGTCTTCGTTGATGAAGTAGCGGATTGCGTAGGTTTGGATGATGGTGATGAGCAACGAAAGGAGGTAGTAGTAGCTCAAGCCTGCTGCATACTCGTTGAAGAATACAAGGAACATTACTGGCATGAGGTACATCATCCATTTCATTCCCGGCATCTGGTTGTTCGATGGGTTGGACTGCATATTGATGTAGGTGTAGAGCACATTGACTACGGTCATCAAGAGGCAGAACAGGCTCAAATGGTGGCCGAAAATCCAGTTGATGATAGGAATGTCGGCTTTCCACTCAAGTATCATGTCAGGAGCCGACAGGTCGGGTGCCCAAAGGAATGCCTCTCCGCGGAGGTCGATGCACGACGGGAAGAACGAGAACATCGCCACAAGGATTGGCATCTGAAGCAGCAATGGCAAGCATCCGCTCATTGGGTTGGCGCCTGCACGGTTGTAGAGCTCCATGGTCTTCTGCTGGCGTTTCATCGCATTCTCTGTGCCAGGATATTTCTCGTTGATTTCCTTGATGTCTGGTGCAAGCACACGCATCTTCGCCTGCGAAGAGTAGCTCTTGTAGGTGAGCGGGAACAGGATGAGTTTGATGAAGATTGTGAGCAACAGTATGATGATGCCGTAATTGAGGTCCATGCGTCCGAGGAAGTTGAACACTGGGATGATGATGCCAGTGTTGATCCAACGGAAGAGTTTCCATCCCAACGGAATCACGCGGGTGAGTTGCAGGTCTTCGTCGGGCGAAATCTGCTTGTCGAACGATGCAAGCAATTTGTATTCGTTCGGGCCAAGGAAGAAGTGGAACGATGCTGGCTTTGGATTGTCGATATTGTAGTCCAGCGAACTTGTGAACGACACATTCTTCATGAAGTTATCGTGGTCAGCAGAGTTCTTGTCAATCACCTCGCTCTTCATTGGCGCTGCGCCGATGAAATATTTGTCGGCAATAAGCACTCCCGAGAAGAACTGATATTTGAAACCGACCCACTTCAGGTGGTTGTTGGTCTTTTCATCGTCGTTGCTGGTCTCACTGAGGTTGTCGACGTCGCCGTCGTCGCCTGCGTACTTATAGAACACACCGCTGTTTCGCTCCTCGAAGGTCTGACCTTTCTCGTGACGCATCATCTTCTGCGTCCATTGGAAATCCATCGTCGACACGTTCGACGCTATCACGGCACGCATGTTCTGCTGTACGAGTTCCATGCGCACAAGATAACTGTTGTGAGGCAAGGTGTAACGGATACCGAAGTAAACGCCGTTGCCGAAGTCGAGCTTCATCAGCACAGTTGAGTCGTTTTCCTGCACAGGAGTAAAGTTGAACTCCTGAGTGTCAAAGCGGTGGGTGTCGGTGTTGATTGCGAAACCATAAGAATTGTTGGCGCCGTCGAAGAGCACACAATTACCCTCCTTGCCATTCTGAAACGCATTGTATTTCTTCAGAGTAGCTTTTGCAATCTGGCCGCCTTTCGACGAAAGGTCGAGGGCAAGAAGTTCGTTCTCAAGTTTTACGGTAGTGTTGCTACCACCCACAAACTGCACAAAGTCGGAATATTGCGCCACCTTTTCGGCTGCTTCACGCACGCTACTCAACGCTGCCGCATAAGCCACGCGGTTGTCGGCAGATGCCGGATGGCGGAGGTCAGCGAGGCTAACTGTTACGCCGCCGTCCATAGCGACCGTGCCGCTAAGGCTGTCGGCTGCCACAACGAGGCTCACGTTGCCGCTGTTGAGCACTGTCTTATCGTCCTCCTTCTTGCCGTACTGGGCAACAGTATTCTTGATTCGGGCAAATTCTTCGTTGCCAAGACTGTCGGCAGTCACTGCTTCAGCCTTCTTCTCGGCAGTCTGAGCTGCCTGTTCGGTTGCCGGCTGTTGGCTGTCGTCGTTACCCGAGTTGAGCATTGAGAATCCGAAGATCACCAAGCCCATCAGCAACAAGCCGAGAATCGTGTTTTTGTCCATTCGTTATTTTCTGTTTGTATTAATTGTTTCTTACTTTTTGTTGTCGATAGCAGCCTTCACAAAGCTGAGGAACAACGGATTAGGTGACAACACCGTACTGCTGTACTCTGGGTGATATTGTGTGCCGATATACCATTTCTTCTCAGGCAGTTCAACAACTTCAACCAAGTGAGCATCGGGATTTTCGCCGACGCACTTCATGCCTGCTGCCTCAAATTGCGCACGATACTCCTCGTTGAATTCAAAGCGGTGGCGATGGCGCTCGCTGATGTGTGTCGAGCCATAGGCCTTTGCAACCTTAGAGCCCTCCTTAAGCACGCAGTCGTAGGCGCCCAAACGCATTGTGCCGCCCATGTTGGATATACTCTTCTGCTCTTCCATTAGGTCGATAACGTTGTAAGGCGTCTGTGGATTCATCTCCGTGCTGTTTGCGTCCTTGAGGCCAAGCACATTGCGTGCATATTCGATAACCATGCACTGCATACCCAAGCAAATGCCGAATGTAGGCTTGTCGTGCTCGCGACACCATTTCAAGGCAGCAAACTTGCCTTCAATGCCGCGCTGTCCAAATCCCGGAGCCACAACCACGCCGTCCATGTCCTTGAGCAACTCTTCGGCATTTCCGTCGTTGATTTTCTCAGAGTGGATGCTGACGAGTTTCAGTTTATGGTTGTTGTAGGTTGCAGCCTGGAACAATGCCTCGTTGATCGACTTATATGCATCCTGGAGTTCGACGTACTTGCCCACCAGACCGATTGTAACCGTCTCTGTGGCATTCTTCATCTTGTCGAGGAAGTCAACCCACTGAGTCATGTCGGGCTCGCCCTCGTAAGGCGTATTGGTCTTCTTGAGGATAATCTCATCGAGATGCTGCGCGTGCATGCCCATAGGCACCTCGTAGATGCTCGGCATGTCGATGGATTGGATTACAGCATCAGGCGAAACGTTGCAGAACAATGCCACCTTGCGGCGCATAGCCACTGGGATGTCTTTCTCTGTGCGGAGAATCAGCACGTCAGGTTGGATACCCACCTCTTGCAACTGCTTTACAGAGTGCTGGGTCGGCTTTGTCTTCAACTCTTTTGCCGCATTGAGGAACGGCACATAAGTCAAGTGGATGCAAATACAGTTCGAACCGAGTTCCCACTTCAACTGGCGCATGCTCTCAAGGAATGGCAACGACTCAATGTCTCCAACGGTGCCACCGATTTCAGTGATTACAAAGTCATATTTGCCCGTATTACCAAGGAGTTTAACGTCGCGCTTGATTTCGTCAGTGATGTGAGGGATAATCTGCACGGTCTTGCCAAGATAATCGCCGCGGCGTTCCTTGTCGATCACGCTCTGATACACACGGCCAGTGGTAATATTGTTGGCGCGCGTAGTGTTGACATTGGTGAAACGCTCATAGTGGCCGAGGTCGAGATCGGCTTCGTGGCCGTCGACAGTCACGTAGCATTCGCCATGTTCGTAGGGGTTAAGTGTACCCGGATCAATGTTGATATACGGGTCAAACTTTTGGATTGTCACTCTAAAGCCACGAGATAAAAGCAATCGGGCCAACGACGAAGAAATGATTCCTTTGCCAAGCGAAGAAACCACGCCTCCAGTTACGAAGATGTATTTCGTTTCCACTCTGAATATTATTTTTTGCAAAGATAGTGCAAATCGAGAGCAAAGAAAAGAGCTCGCTCAATTTTCTTTGCCGAGATGCAGCCTATCTTATTTAAAGATAATGCAAACCTAGCCATTAAACGACAAGAAAGGATAGCGAATGTTCGCTATCCTTCCCTATAATAGTATTGAGAATACTCTTGTTATTCTGCTGCCTTCTCTTCTGCTGGTGCTTCGGTTGCTGGAGCTTCAACAGCTGGAGCTGCTTCAGCCGCTGCCTTGCGAGAGCGACGAGTACGGGTAGTTTTCTTCTTGGCTGCTGTTTTGAGCATGTTTTCGTTGTAGTCAACGAGCTCGATGAAGCAAGTCTTAGCGTTGTCACCAAGACGGTTACCAGTCTTGATGATACGAGTATAGCCACCTGGACGATCAGCAATTTTTTGAGCGATTTCCTGGAACAGTTCAGTCACTGCATTCTTGTTTTGCAGATAGCTGAACACAACACGACGTGAGTTTGTAGTGTCGTCCTTGGCGCGGTTGATGATTGGCTCTGCATAGACACGCAATGCTTTAGCCTTTGCCAATGTAGTGAAAATGCGCTTGTGCATGATGAGCGAAATCGTCATGTTTGCCAATGTGGCATCCAAGTGCGCTTTCTTACGGCTTAAGTGATTGATTTTCTTATTATGTCTCATTGTAGTTATTCTTTATCTAATTTGTACTTTGAAATATCCATTCCAAACGAAAGGTTCAGGTTGGCCAACAGTTCGTCGAGCTCGGTGAGCGACTTCTTACCGAAGTTGCGGAACTTCAACAAATCTGTTTTGTTGAACTGTACGAGTTCGCCGAGAGTTTCAACCTCTGCGCTCTTCAAGCAGTTGAGTGCACGCACTGAGAGGTCCATATCTGTAAGCTTTGATTTGAGGAGTTGGCGCATATGGAGCACTTCCTCGTCAAATTCTTCGTTGCTTTCAGACTCAGTTGTCTCAAGGGCGATCTTCTCATCAGAGAAGAGCATAAAGTGATGAATCAAGATTTTTGCAGCCTCTTTCAATGCTTCTTTCGGATGGATAGATCCGTCAGTAGAAATCTCAAGAACCAATTTTTCGTAGTCGGTCTTTTGCTCTACACGATAGTTCTCTACTGCATACTTCACATTGACAATCGGAGTATAGATTGAGTCGATGGCGATGACATCGATAGCGTCAGTTGGCTGACGGTTTTCATCGGCTGGCACATAACCACGACCCTTATTGATTGTAAAGTCCATCGTGAACGAAGCCACAGTTGGATCTAAATGGCAAATAACCAAGTCAGGATTCAACACTTCGAATCCGCTGAGTTCGTTGCCCAAATCACCGGCTGTCAAGACTTCTTTGCCCGATACGTTGATTTTGCCCGCAGTTGGCTCCTCGCTCTCAACAAGATGTTTGAAACGCACCTTCTTGAGGTTTAGGATAATGTTTGTCACATCCTCAATTACCCCTGGGATTGTTGCAAACTCGTGTTTCACTCCGTCTATACGGATAGACGAGATAGCATAACCCTCGAGCGAAGAAAGAAGAATTCTTCGCAAGGCGTTGCCGACGGTTACACCGTAACCCGGCTCCAACGGACGGAATTCAAATTTTCCGTAGCGGTTGTCCGCCTCGAGCATTAATACTTTATCAGGTTTCTGAAATGCTAAAATAGCCATGGATATTACAATTTATTATTTAGAATACAACTCGACGATTGCTTGTTCCTTGATGTTCTCTGGGATATCTTCACGCGCTGGCAAGTGAAGCAATTTGCCTCCCTTGATGCTTTCGTCCCACTCCAACCAAGGATATTTGCTGTGGTTGAAGCCAGCCAAAGCGTCAGCGATGTTCTCCAAAGACTTTGATTTCTCGCGAACTGCAACAACATCGCCTGGCTTAACACTGTAAGATGGGATGTTGAGCACACCACCGTTGACAGTGATGTGGCGGTGAGAAACCAACTGACGTGCAGCTGCACGTGTAGGAGCGATTCCCAAACGATAAACTACATTGTCGAGACGAGCCTCGAGCAATTGCAACAATACCTCACCGGTGATACCTTTGGTGTGCTCTGCTTTCTCAAAGAGATTGCGGAACTGCTTCTCCAAAACGCCGTAAGTGTATTTGGCTTTCTGCTTTTCGAGCAACTGCTTGCCATACTCAGAAGTCTTTCTTCTCTTGTTGGCACCGTGCTGACCTGGAGCGTAGTTCTTCTTCGAAAGAACTTTGTCCTCGCCGAAAATAGGTTCGCCGAATTTTCTTGCTATTTTACTTTTTGGTCCAGTATATCTAGCCATTTTATTTCTAATTTAATTTGTTAATAGATG